>CALBTQ010000392.1 GCA_937967875.1 uncultured Pseudomonadota bacterium | reverse complement strand
GATCGTATTCGGTGACTGGAGTTCAGACGTGTGCTCTTCCGATCTAGCCGGGGCGATCAGCGACAGCCAGTTCGATCAGATCAAAACCCAGTTGGAAGCCGCCGAGGCCGGTCTGCGCGACGTGCAGGCTTCACTGACGTTGAGCAGCCCGATCAGCGGCACGTTGACGGACATGCGCGTACGCGAAGGCGAAAAGGTCGATCCCGGCGCCACGCTCGCGGTGGTCGCCGATATGAGCAAAGCCAACATCAAATTGGAAGTTTCGCAATCGGACATGGAAGAACTCGCGGTCGGTCAGCCGGCCAAGGTGATTCACCGTGACGGCAGCGAAGGCGGCGCGGGCAAGGTGCATCGCATCAGCCTGTCGGCCGACGAACAGTCGCGCCTCTTCCTGGTCGACGTGATGCTCGAGGAAAACGGACACCTGCGCGCCGGCACGCTGCAGACCGTGCTCGTGCGCACCATCTACCAGGAAAACGCTTTGACCATTCCGCTCGCAGCGCTGGTGAAGGTCGGCAACGAGATGTTCGTGTACGTTGTAACCGCCGAGAGCAAGGCCGAGAAGCGACCGGTGGTGATGGCCGCCGGCAACGAAACGTCCTTGTGGATCACCGAGGGGCTCAACGACGGCGACCAGGTCGTCGTCTGGGGCATGAACCTGCTGGCGGGCGGCGAAAAAGTGAAGATCCACAAACACGTCGACGCGGAATAGGACGGAGGTAAGCGATGTTTCTCGCGCGATTGTCCGTTCAACGTCCCGTTTTGACGACGATGTTCATTTTGTTGTTCATCGTTATCGGCGTGCGTTCGTACACGATGCTGGCCCAGGACTTGACGCCCAACATCGATTTTCCCTTCGTCATGGTGCAGACGATTTATCCCGGCGCCGGCCCGAAGGAAATCGAAAGCTCGGTCACCAAATTGATCGAGGACGAAGTCGGTTCGATCTCCAACCTGCGGCAGATGCAATCTTACAGCCGCGAGGCGCTGTCGTTCATCTTCCTCGAATTCGAGCTGGGCAGCGACGCGGACCTCAAGGCGATCGAGGTCAAGGATAAAATCGAGGCAGTGCGCGCCAACCTGCCGGAAGACGCCAAACCGCCCGCCGTGTTCAAATTCGACTTCGGCGACGAGCCGGTCATCAACCTGGCGATCAGCTCCCCGCGTTCGCTGGAAGAGACGTACCGCATCGCCGATCAGCAGATCAAAGACTTTCTCGCCACGGTCGACGGCGTGAGTTCGGTCGACATCATCGGCGGCCGTCAGCGCGAAATCCGCGTGGCGTTGCAACGGCAAGCGCTGCGATCCTACGGCCTGTCGGTGATGGACGTCATGGGCATGCTCGCGGCGGAAAACCTCAACTACCCGGTCGGACGCATCATCGGCGACGCCAACGAAATTTCGTTGCGCATCGCGGGCAAGTTCGATTCGCTGGAAGACATCCGCCGCGTGCGCATTCCCACCGGGGAAAACAGTTCGGTGTACCTCAGCGACGTCGCCGAGGTGCTCGACACGTACATCGAACCGCGCGATCAGTCGCGTTTCGAAACCGAGGAAACGGTCAGTCTGCAGATTCGCAAAAAGCGCGACGCCAATACGGTCGCCGTGTCCGACGGCGTCTCCAAGGCGATCGTGAAACTGGCCGGCATCCTGCCCGCGGACATCCAAATCACCACGGTGCAGGACCGCGCCGAGTATATCCGCGATTCGATCAAGGATGCGCGCAACAGCATCCTGATCGGCATTATCCTGACTTCGTTGTTCCTCTTCCTGTTCCTGCACGACATCCGCGCCACGTCGATCGCGGCGGTGTCGATGCCCGCGGCGATCGTCGCGTCGTTCACGCCGATGCTCTTTTCCGAATTTACGCTCAACATCATCAGCCTGATGGCCCTGGGCGTCAGCGTCGGCGTCCTGGTCGCCAACTCGATCGTCGTGCTCGAGTCGATCTCCTCGTACATCGAAAAGGGCTACTCGCCGGAAAAAGCAGCGATCGAAGGCACGAACAACGTGGCGGTCGCGGTCATCGCCTCGACGGCCACGAACCTCGTGGTGTTCACGCCGATCGCCTTCATGGCCGGCATCATCGGCCAGTTCTTCAAACAGTTCGGTTTGACGGTCGTGTTCGCCACGGTCTTTTCGCTGATCATGAGCTTCACCCTGGTGCCGATGCTGGCCTCGTTGCTGTATCGCGCCGGCGGCAAGAAGCATGAAATGAGCTGGGTGAAAAAATTCTCCAACTGGTGGAACACCGGCTACAACGGGCTGGCGCGTTGGTATCGCAACACGCTTTCCTGGTCGTTGGTGCACCGCTGGGTGGTCATCGTGCTGACGTTCCTCGCCTTCTTCGGCGGCATCATGCTCTTCCGGTTCATCGGCATGGATTTCTTCCCCGAGTCCGACGAAAACATCATGCGCGTGTCGTTGAAGCTGCCGGCGGGCACTTCGCTGAAAAAGACCGACGAGGTCATGCAGGAGATCGACTCGCTGGTCCGCACCAATTACGACAAGTACATCATTTCCAGCCTGCAAAGCATCGGCGGCGAAGGCAAAGGCCCCGAGGAAGGCTCCATCACCTTCAAACTGGTGGACAAGCTGGAGCGCGATCTGAGCGCCAAACAGTTGGTTGCGCGCACGCGCCCGCTGCTGGCCACGATTCCCGCCGCGGACATTTCCATCAGCACGTCCGAAGGCCACGGTCCCGGCGAAGGTTTGCAGATGGAAATTACCGGCCCGGACCTGAACGTCATTTTGGATTTGAACGACAAGCTGATGCAGTTGGCGCGCGAGTTGCCCGAGTTGGTCGACGTGCGTTCGACTTACGTCGCCGGCAAGCCGGAGCTGACCTTCACGCCCGATCGCGAGCAGATGATCAACTACGGCGCGACGACCGGTCAGGTGGCGCTGACGCTGCGCACGGCCTTCGAGGGCGACGTGCCCACGCGTTATCGCGAGATCGACGAGGAGTACGACATTCGCGTGCAACTGTCCGAGGACGAACGCACCGAGTCCAGTGATTTCACCGATATCTTCCTGCGGATGGGTCCCCAATACGTACCGCTGACGCAATTGGGCGCCATCGACTACACGGTGGCGGAAACCGAAATCCGCCGCAAGGACAAACAGCGTATGGTCGAGGTGTCGGGCAACATCGCGCAGGGCTCCTTGGGCGAAGCGCAGCAAGCGATGCAGAAATTGATCGACGAGAAAATCGATCTGCCCGCCGGCTACAACATCCACTTCGGCGGACAGTCGGAGTTCATGGCCGAAACGTTCAGCGAAATCATGAAAGCGTTGCTGCTGGCCATCATCCTGACCTACATGGTGCTGGCCGCCACGCTGGAAAGCCTCGTGCACCCGTTCACGATCATGTTGACCCTGCCCCTGGGCTTGATCGGCGTCAGCCTGTCGCTGTTCCTGTCGGGCATTTCATTGAACATGATGTCGATGATGGCCATCGTCATGCTGGTCGGCATCGTCGTGAACAACGCGATTCTCATCTTGGATTATGCGTCGCAGTTACGCTCGGCCGGATGGCGCATTTGCGATGCGCTGATCGAAGCGGCGACGGTGCGCCTGCGGCCGGTCATCATGATGAACCTGGCGATCGCCATCAGCTTGCTGCCGCAAACGTTGGCCGGCGCCGGCGCTGAGTTCCGCGCCGCCATCGCCATGGTCACCATCGGCGGCGTGTTGGTCTCGTCGGTGTTCACCCTCTATCTGATTCCGACGATGTACACCTACTTCGATCGTCTGGCGCGGCCGCCGAGGCTGCAAGCCGGCGCGGTCGCCGATTCGCTGCCGGCCGCCGACGGTCCCTGCGAAATCAAGTAAACAAGCGTTAAATGAAAAAGCGGCGCGGAGATCGCTCCCGCCGCTTTTTTTCTTTAAGACGATTTGATTACATGAACTTGTCGAGGCCGCGCTTTTCCAGTTCGTCGAAAATTTTCTTGATTGCCTGCGCATCATCGTGACGCGCCACCAACGTCGCGTCGGGCGTGTGCACGATGATCAGATCGTCCACGCCGATGGCGACGACCAGTCCCTGTCGCGCGTAGATGGTGTTGTTGCTCGCTTCCAGGCAGACGTTGTGCCCCTGGGCGATGTTGCCCGCCTCGTCGGGCACGATGAAATCGCGCATCGAGGTCCACGAGCCGACGTCGCTCCAGCCGATGTCGGCGGCGAAAACCAACAGGTTGTCGGCCTTCTCCATGATGCCCTTGTCGAGGCTCACCGCTTCCAATTGCGGATAGATTTCGTCGATGCGCCGCTTGATTTCCGCGCCGTCGCGCGCACCGTCTACACGATTGATGAGCGCGTACATCTCCGGCATGTGTTGTTCCGCCGCGCGCAACAATGTGTCGGCGCGGAAAATGAACATGCCCGAGTTCCACAAAAAGCGGCCGTCGTCGAGGTAACGCTGCGCCGTTTCCTGGTCGGGCTTTTCGAAAAACGCCTGGACGCGATGGTACGGCGCATCGTTTTGCTCGCCGCACGCCTCGCCCATCTGGATATACCCGTAACCCGTTTCGGCGTAGGTCGGCGTAATGCCCAGCGTGATGAGCACATCCTCACGCGCAGCCACCTCCATCGCCGCTTGCATAATGCGCCGGAAAAGATCCTCGTCACGAATAAGATGGTCGGCGGCCAGCACGGCGACGACCGCTTCCGGATCGCGATCGTGCAGGATCTTTGCGGCCAGCGTTACGCAGGGCGCGGTGTTACGGCGAAGCGGCTCGGATAGAAGATTTTCCGGCGGCAGATCCGGCACGGCGGCGGCCATCTTGGCGGCGATTACGTCGCCGGTGACGATGACCAGGCGCTCGACGGGCGCCAGCGGCGCGATACGCTCGACGGTGCGCTCGATCAGCGTTTTATCGCCCGCGATGCGCAAGAGCTGCTTGGGCAGCGCCTCGCGACTTTCCGGCCAAAAGCGCGTGCCGGTTCCCCCGGCCATGATCACGGCGTAACGCATGGTTCAATCCTCGTGTTCGCGTTCCATTTCCTGCAACCTGGCGTCGATGGCCGACAACAGGGCATCCACGCCCATTCCATCCTTTGCACTAACGGGATAAATTTTTATGCCTCGCTCGTTCAAGGCCGCGATCAGATTCTGCAAAGCCTCGTCGGCTGCGGGAATATCGATTTTATTGGCGACGACGATCTGCGGCCGCTGCGCCAGTTCCTCGTTGTAGGCGCGCAACTCGGCGTTGAGGGCGTCGAAGTCGGCCAGCGGATCGCGACCGGTGTGCTCGTCGAGGTCGAGGATGTGCACCAGCAGCCGCGTGCGTTCGATGTGCCGCAAAAAGCGCAGCCCGAGTCCCGCGCCTTCGCTGGCCCCTTCGATGATGCCCGGGATGTCGGCGACGACGAAGCTGTGTTCGCCCTCCGGATACACCGTACCCAGGTTCGGCGACAGTGTGGTGAACGGATAGGCCGCGATTTTCGGCCGCGCCGCGCTGATTGCCGCGATCAACGTGGATTTGCCCACCGAAGGAAATCCGAGCAAGCCCACGTCGGCCAGTGTTTTAAGCACGACCTTGAGCCAGCGCTGCTCGCCGGGCCGGCCCTCCTCGCAGTGGGTCGGCGCCTTGTCGGCGTTGGTCATGAACCGCGTGTTGCCGCGCCCGCCGCGTCCGCCGACGGCGGCCGTCCATTGCGCGCCGGGACGATCCAGGTCGGCCAGCACCTCGCCGGTGTCGAAATCGGAGATGACGCAACCCGGCGGCAGATG
>CALBTQ010000391.1 GCA_937967875.1 uncultured Pseudomonadota bacterium | reverse complement strand
ATCGTATTCGGTGACTGGAGTTCAGACGTGTGCTCTTCCGATCTGCCACTTCCTCGGGCATCGCCGTCGCGTGGAAACCGCCCATCACCACCTTCTTGCCGCGCCGCCGGAACGCGTCGCCGATTTCGTACGCGCGCCGCGTCGTCGCGATCAACGTGGTCACCGCCACCAGGTCCGCATCCAGCCGCGTCGGATCGGCCGACTCGACGTAGTCGTTGACGATGCGCACGTCCCAATCCTTTTCCTTGGCGTAACCGGCCAGCAGCGGCAGATTGAGATTCAGACAGACCGACGCTTTGTTGCGCCGCACCGGCGTGCCGTCGCGGTCGTATTGCGTGGGCAGAATCAGCAGGAGCTTCTTCTTCATTTTTCAAACTCCGATACGCGAAGAATTATCGGCATCCGCAGCCGTCATTGTCATCATCGTCGTCGTCATCGACGGCGTCGTCGTCGATTTCGTCGTCGTCGATTTCGTCGTCGTCGGTCGCATCGTCGTCGGTATCGTCGTCGGCCGTGTCATCGTCGACCGTGTCGTCATCCGTCGTATCGTCGTCGACCGGCGGCATGGCGAACAGGTCGGCGAAGTCGTGCCAGTACTCGGTCTGCAACGGCGCGGGGCCGCTGTCGTCGGCGGTTTTCAACGCGATCCGCATGGCGTCGGGCGCCATGATCGACGATTGCTGCGAGGTGAAGATCTCCGAATCCAGTTGCAGTTGTTCGAGGTAGTCCCACAGATTGGGGATGCTCAGCGTGCGCGCGTATTCCTCGTTGATCAACTGCGTCGCCAGCGCCAACCGCTCGTAGGCCGCGTCGCCCGGTTGCGGCGCGGGCATCAGCATGTACTCGTAATTGAGCGTGACCAACACGTCCGGCGCGAGATTCGCATCGTCCTCGATATAGCGCATGGCCCGCGTTTCGTTGTTGATCTCCAGCGCGGCCGTCGGCGGATCGCTGCGGTCGCTGGGCCCGAACACCTGATAGATCGACGCGGAAAAGTGATTCACGCCGACAAAATAGTCGAAGTAATCGTCGATCGTGTCTTGCTCATCGCCGTTGAAATCGCGCGTCGCCAGCGCCTTGCGCGCCAACCACGGCCCGGGCTCGGGCAGCGGATCGAGGTTCATTTCCTCGACCGGAATGATGTAGCGTCCCTTGTTGATCACCACGCCGATGCCCGCTGCGTTCATCCCCGCCACCACGCCCGGCGAGCCCGCGAACGACAGCGAGACGAAGGGTTGCTGCGTCGGATCGTCCGGCGTGTAGGCGATGATGATCGAGCTTTTGCCGGCCAGCCATGGGTCCTCTTCCTCTTTGGCGTAGTCGGTGTTGTGTGCGACGACCAGCCCGCCGTTGAGCTCCGGCACGTCGGCGGTCACGCTGTCAAAGCCGATGACCGTGGCGCAAAACAGGCTGTTGAGATCGGCCAGGCCGAACAAGGTGAGCAGATCGTCGCGGTCGAAATCGCGGCGCAACACCTCGACGTAGGGATCCACACCCGCGTCGATCATTCCGTCGTACATGCCCTGCAATTCGTCGAGCAGATCCGGCTCGAAATAAAAGTGCGTCGTGATGAACCAACGCGCCCAACGGTACAGCCACGGCCCCGCGTTTTCCGGCGGGAAGGTGTAGACGGTCATCATCGCCATGATTTCCGGCCCAAGGTAATAGCCGTGCGCGTAACCCATTTCGTAGTTGTCGCCCCACACGTGCAGTACGCGCTGGCCGTTGTCCTCGTAAAGCATGCCGTTGATGGCGAATGCGGATGCCGGAAGAACGAGCAGAAGCAAGAGCAAAACGATCTGTCGAGTATGCCTGTACATGGCCTTCCACCTGCGACGGTTGCTCCATCATCATAGGGCGATCGGCCGGGCCGGGTCAATAATTATTTTAGTTTTCCATTTTCATCTGGCGACCCGGCGGGCATTTGGCGTATGGTGAAAAAATCATGAAGCGGGAAAACGAAGCGTGAAGCAAAAACCGATACTGCTGTTGATCGAACCCTCGCGGCTGGACGCCCGGCAGCGACCGGTGCGCATCGCCCGCGAAGGCATGCGCACGCTCACCCTGCCTTATCTGGCCGGCCTCACGCCGCCGGAATGGGACGTGCAAATCCAAATCGACGCGCTGCACCCGGTCACCGGCGACGAAGCCGCCGACCTGGTTGCGCTGACCGTGCTCACCCAGCGCGCGCCGCGGGCCTATCAGGTGGCCGACCGCTTTCGCGCGCGCGGCGTGCCGGTCGTGCTGGGCGGCGTGCACGTCACGCTCAATCCCGACGAAGCCGCCGCGCACGCCGACGCGATCGTCATCGGCGAGGCGGACGATCTGTGGCCGCTAATCCTGCGCGACGCGCAAGCCGGCACCCTGCAACCGCGCTACCGCGCCGACGCGCTGCACTGCCTGGAGAAGCTCGCCGCGCCGCGTTTCGATCTGATCACCAACAACAAGTACTTCACGTTGCTGCGCCCGGTGCAGACCACGCGCGGCTGCCCGCACCGCTGCGACTTTTGCACGGTGACCAGCATCTACGGCCACAGCTATCGTCATCGCCCGGTCGCCGAGGTGATCGAGGACATCAAGGCCATTCGCCGCACCAGTCGCTACGTGTTTTTCGTCGACGACAACCTGGCCGCCGACGCCGAGTACGCCGCCGCGCTGTTCGAGGCGCTCATTCCGCTCAAGGTGTCCTGGTCGGCGCAGTTGAATCTGCAGTTCGCCGAAAACCAGGAACTGCTCGCCCTCGCCGCGCGCAGCGGCTTTCAGATGGCCGTGTGCGGCATCGAGAACGTCAGCGAACAAAACCTGGCCTCGGTGCACAAGGCGCACGTCAACAAGCCCGCGCGCTACGGCGAGCTGATCGCGCGCTATCGCCGCGCCGGGGTGCTCGTGCTGGCGGGGATGATCGTCGGGTTCGACACCGACACCGAAGCGACCGTCGCCGAAAACGTCGCGTTCATGCGGTGCGAAAAAATCCCGATGATCTCGTTGTACATCCTCACGCCATTCCCCGGCACACCGCTGTTCGCGCGGCTGGAAGCCGAAGGCCGCCTGCTTACTCGCGACTGGTCGCGCTACGACAGCTACACCTGCGTGTATCGCCCGGCGCAGATGACGCCCGAGCGCCTGACCGAATTGTTTTGGGATGCCTATCGGCAGATCACCACCGTGCCCGCAGTGCTGCGCCGTTTTTCGCCGCCGCCGCTGCCGCGTTGGCGCTCGTTTTTCCCCGACCTGACGGCGATCGGCCTCGTCTTCGCCAACAACCTGCTGCTGTTTCGCCGCGACGTGCGCCGGCAATTGCCGCCGCAGGTGTGATCAATCGGCGCTGGTCAGCGCGCCGTACAGCCACGCGCCGACCAGGGGCAGCCGGCCCGCCGCCAGCACCGCTTCCAACAGATACTTGCGTTCGAGCAGCGCCGAAATTTTCAGGTGCTTCAACAAGCTCGGCAGAAATTCCTCGCGCCAGCGCGCGTCGTAGGGTGACAGGCCGCCGCTCTGCAGACACTGAGCCGCGATCCGCGCGCCCCACATCGCGTACAAAATGCCCTCGCCGGTGAACGGATCGACGTGCCCGGCCGCGTCGCCGATCACGCACCAATCGTCGCCGCCCAACTTCGCCGCGAACGCCGCTTCGCTCGACGCTTGCGGCAGCAACCAGCCGCGGATCGACGGCGAACGCCCCGGCGCCTGCTCGTTTATCAGCCGTTGCAGCAGCGCCCGCCAATCGCCTTTGCGCGCGTCGGGCATTCCCACGCCCAGCGACGATTGCGCCTTGCGGTTGAAGACCCAGGCGTAACCGCGCCGGTCGCCGAAAAACCGCAACAACGCCGAGGGCGGATCGAGCCGCTCGATCAACGCGTGCGCGCCGAAGGCCAGATGTGCACGGGGGATCGGCCCCAACAGCGCGCGTCGCACGCGCGAGAACACGCCGTCCGCGCCGATCAAAATTTTCGCCTGCACCGCGCCCGCGCTCGTCGCCACGCGCCAGCCGTCGACTTGTTTTTCGACCGCCAACACTTTGTGCGCCCGATGCTGCGCGCCCGCGTCCACCGCGCGCTTCAGCAATTGCGCGTCGAGAATCGCGCGGTCGATGGCGAAGGTGTTGCCGCCGCCTTCGACGATCGTGACTCGTCCGGCGGGACTGATCAGCCGCAGGCGCGTGCCGGATTTTCCCAGCGCCGCCAGTTCATCAAGCTCGGGGAACATCCGGCGGGCGCGTGCGCTGATGCCGCCGCCGCAGGGTTTTTCGCGCGGATGGCTGGGATCGAACACGACGACCTTCGCTCCTGCCTGCGCCAGTCGATGCGCGACGGTCGCTCCGGCCGGACCGGCCCCGACGATCGCCACATCGAACATCCGCTCAGTCATCGGCGCGTCCCTTGCGCGCCAGCCCGCCCGGTTTGAAGTTGCGCCAGAAATGCAGCAGCACCCAGCCCACCGGGCCGATCGCGCCTACGGCCACGCCGTGCCACAGCACGCCGGTCAGCGCGCACACGAGAAAACCGGGGATCAGCGGCAGATCGGAAGCACACGTCTGAACTCCAGTCACCGAATACGATCTCGTATGCC
>CALBTQ010000390.1 GCA_937967875.1 uncultured Pseudomonadota bacterium | reverse complement strand
CGAGATCGTATTCGGTGACTGGAGTTCAGACGTTTGCTCTTCCGATCTCGCAGCCAGGATCCGTTCGCCGTAGATGATCTCGCTCCGAAATCCAACCAAGCCGCCGACTCATTGCAGGTCTTGAAGATCCAACGCACCTGCGTGCACGACGGCCCCGGCATCCGCACGACCATCTTCTTCCACGGGTGCGGCCTGCGCTGCTTGTGGTGCCAGAATCCCGAGGCGATGTCCTTCACCCCGCCGGCGGACACGGTGGAGCACTATTCGCTCGACGAGATGGTGGAGATAGTCACGCGCGACAAGGATTACTACGCGCGCACCGGCGGCGGCGTCACCTTGAGCGGCGGCGATCCGCTGCTGCAGGACCCGGACACGCTGCTGCCGCTCTTGAAGCGCTTGAAGAAAGAGAAAATCCATGTCGCGGTCGAAACCTCGCTGCACGTGCCCTGGAAGAACGTCGAAAAGTTGGCTCCGTACGTCAGTCTGTTCCTGGTCGACTTGAAGGTCGTCGGCAACGAAGTGTTGCACAAGAAATTCACCGGTCAGTCCGACCGGCTGATCCGCGAAAACATCAAGAAACTGCTCAAGCGCAAGGCCAAGGTCAAATTCCGCATGGTCATGATCCCCGGCTACAACGACGGCGAGGAGCAGATCAAAGCGGCGGCGAAATTTTTGCAGTCCGTCGGCCACAAGTCGCTCGAGTTGCTCAAGTACCACAATATGTACGAGGACAAGGCCAAACGCCTGGGCCTGGAGCGGCCGGAACTGCACATCGACAACGAGCGGGCGTTGGCGGCGGTGAAAAACGCGATCATCCTTTTTGCGCAGCAGAAAATTCAGGCCGAGTGCGTCGACCTGGACGCGCCCCGGCACAAGGCCGTGTTCACCCAGCGCGTCTACGACATCCAGAACGCGATTCGCGGCAGCGGCTACAGCATCTGCTTCGAGGCGGCGCGGCTGAAAACCGACTTCTACAAGAAGCACGGCTTCGGCAAGCCCAACCCCATCCACCGCGCCGAACGCCTGATGCACCTGCTGTCGAACAAAAAAATCATCGTTTACCCCGACGAGTTGCTGGTCGGCAATTTCAACACCAAACGTCGCGGCGGTTCGTTGTGGGAAGAGCATTCCGGCGCGCTATTCGGCACGATCCTGCACCAGATCGACCACCAGACGCCGATCCCCTTCAAATGCTCCTGGCGCGACAAACTGTACTTCTACCGCCACATCATGCCCTTCTGGCTCAAGCACGGCCTGTTGATGAAGGCTTTCAACTCCCGAAGCAAGTTGCGGCAGAACTTCGCGCGGCTGTCCGAGGCCAACGCCGGGTTCAACAACAACCTGTCGGCGGTGGCGCACTTCATCGTCAATTACGAACGCGTGCTGGAGTTGGGCACGACCGGGATCATCGAGGAGATCGAAGCAACGCGCAAAGCGAAACCGGAGAACAACCAAGACTTTTACGACGGGGCGATTATCGCTCTGCGCGCTCTCGAGGTATTCGCGCAGCGCTACGCCGAACACCTGGCCGAGATGGCCCGCAACGAGGCCAATCCGCGCCGGCGCAAGGAACTGGAAGAACTGGCCGCGATCTGCCGCCGCGTGCCCAAGCAGCCGGCCCGCACCTATCACGAGGCGCTGCAGAGCATGACGCTGCTGCACATCGCGCTGTGCATCGAGTCGTACGAAAACGCCGTTTCGCCCGGCCGTCTCGATATGATCCTGTATCCGTACTATCAGCGCGACAAGGAAGCGGGGCTAATCGATTACGAAAAGGCGCGCGAACTGCTGGCGCTGTTCGTGCTCAAGCTGGACGAGTGTGTCCTGATCAACGACGGCGACACCTACATGCACATCGGCCGTTTGTTTGAAACCATGTCTACCGACCAGACGATCACAGCCGGCGGTCTGGGCAAGGACGGTAAGGACGCCACCAACGATCTGACCTACGCGCTGCTGGACATCTGTGAGTTGCAGCCCTACGCGGCGAACATGACCGCCCGCATCCACCCCGGCAGCCCGCAGGAATACCTCGACCGGCTGGCCGAGGTGTACATCAACGGCGCGCCGATGCCCGCGCTCTACAACGACGAGCTGTACGTCGAAACGCTGCAGCAACACTATGACACCACTGTGGAAGACGCGCGCAACTACGCGATCGTCGGCTGCGTCGAGCCCAACGCCTCGGACGACCACTACGGCAACACCGACTGCGGCAACATGAACCTCGCGCTGCCTTTCCTGCAGGCGCTCAAGGGCGACGAACGCGACCTGTGGAACATCGATGTGCCGGATCAGTACGAGAAAATGACCTCCAAGTTCTTCCAGCAGGTTTTCGACGGCGACGGAAAAATCGACAAGCTGGTCGGCGGCAATTTCGCCAAGGCGCGCAAGCTGTACCGGAAGGCGCGCACGGCCAAACCCCGGCCGCCCCAGGACATGAACGAGCTGATGACGCGCTTCCAGGAGCGGCTGAACGCGCTGGCTACCTCGATCCTCGCCGACCACAACGCGATCGAGGAGATCATCCGCAAGGATTTCACCGTGCCGCTGACCTCGACGCTGTTCCCGCATTGCATCGAGAGCGGCCAGGACGTCAACGAGGGCGGCGCGCGCTTCAACAGCCACGGCGTGCAGGCCGTGGGCGTCACCGACGTCGCCGACTCGCTGCACGCTCTGGACGCGGTCGTCTTCCAACAGAAGAAATACACGCTGCTGCAGGTCATCGACGCGATCGACCATAACTTCGAGGGCGAGCAGTACCGGGAGATTCATGCGGCGCTCGAGGCCGTGCCCAAGTTCGGGCAGGACGAATCGCCGGCCGCCACCGAGTGGGTGAACAAGACGTTGCAGGTGTACATCGACGCGCTGGCGCAGGTGCCCACCCATCCGCGCAACGGCGTTTACCGCGCCGGCTACTACGCGCTGAACGTCAACGACATCTACGGCAAGACCACGCCCGCCCTGCCTTCGGGCCGGCGCGCGGGCGTGCCGCTGGCCAATAGCGTGGCCCCGCACTACGGGATGCAGGTGGCCGATCTGCTTTCGTCGCTCAACTCGATCGCCGGCGTCGATTTCGTCAAGTATGCGCCCAACGGCACGACGGTGACCTTCACCATCGACGCGGCGCTGTTCCAGGGGGCCGGCGGGGTGCGCAACCTGGCGAGCATCTTCGCCACGTACTTCCAGAAGGGCGGCATGCAGTTCCAGCCCAACGTGATCAACCGCGAGATCCTGCTGGACGCCTACGAGCACCCGGAGAAATATCCGTACCTGCTCGTGCGCGTCGCGGGCTACTGCGCGTACTTCACGCAACTGTCCGACGATCTGAAGAAGATCATCATCAACCGGACGTGCTATAGCTGATCGTTCCGGAGGATACGGGTCATCCGGCTTAAAAAACGGCGCGCGAAAAGTGGTTAAAACTTCTCGCGCGCCGCTTGCTTTTAAAAGCGATGACGAATCATTACTTCGTGCACCCGGCCGGTTCGGGGTTCGTCGGGTATTCGCTCTCGTGATAGGTGATGTTGATGTAGGTCAGCGAATTGGCGAAGACCCGCGGCGCCGGCTCGGATTCCTCGTTGCCGTCCGTGTCGGCCGTGAAGGTGTAGGAACCCGGGTCCACCAGCAGCGCCAGGAAGTACCCGTCTTCCGGATTGGTGCTGGTGCGCGAGGCGGTGGGCAGGCCGGAATCGTCCATGTAATAAACGGTATCGCCGCCGGTGGAGCTCACTTCCGCGCAGCCGACGTCCTGGGAGGTGCCGCTGTTCGGCTGCCATTTGACGCCGCCGACCACCGCGCCCTTCGTTTCGTCCTGGGTCAGGCCGAGGATCGAGAAAATCAACGTCCGGGTGATGTTGCTGACCGTGTAGAAATACCATTCGTAATCGGTCGAGTAGTTGAAGAAGTACGAGTCGACCAGCCCGGTCTTGGTCACCTTCATCGAGAAGAATTCTTTCTTGGGCGGCTGGTTGAACAGGCAGTAGCCGTCGGAGTCGGACGTGGTGGTGATCGGCGGATTGAACGACCCGCCGTTGCTGTTGCGCACAATTTCGCAGGTCGCGTTGGCGACGGGTAGGGCGGTGATGAAGTCTTTAAGCCGCACGCTGATCGGCTCGGTCGGCGCCACGTCGGTGTCGTCGTCGCCGGTGTCGTCGTCGGTCGTATCGTCGTCACCGGTATCGTCGTCGGTCATGTCGTCGTCAGTCGTATCGTCATCATCGTCATCATCGTCGCCGGTGTCGTTGTCGTCATCGTCGTCGGTCTCGTCGTCATCGGCGGCGTCATTGTCGTCGTTGTCGTCGTCATCGTCGTCGCAGGAGCACCCGGTCAGAATGCCCATCGACAGCAGGCCGATCAACAAAGCACACAGCAATAAACGGTTAATGTTCATTCTTTCCTCCTGAAAGGATTTATTCTCGATTGATATTGTTAAAGGACGCCTTGAAAGCTGCCACATGAAAGCACAGAGCTGCGGCCCCGGTCAATAAACTCTTGAACCAATTAAATTCTCTTTTAAATGCAATAACATTTGAGGTGACATGCAATTTGTCATTCCCGCGCAGGCGGGAATCCAGGACCAGCCGATACTCTTCCTGACCTTTTAAAAAAAGGAAGGCGACGCTTCTCGCGACAGTAACAAAATCCTGGATCAAGTTTGGAATGTGTCATCTGAACTTGTTTCAGGATCTGGTTCCAATCATGCACAGCTTACGCCAAGGGCGTAAATTGTGGCACACGGAAAGACGGTCATTGCCCGGGTGCCACACTTTTGGCGAAGCGAAAGGTGTGCTGTCCTAATGATGCAATTCCGACGGAGGTGAGTTAGGAATTAACTCTTCAAGTTCTTTACACTTACCAGTTTGCTACATTCTCCATTCCGTCACTCACAGATACCACAGGAGAGGGAGCGATGAGCTGTTCGTT
>CALBTQ010000389.1 GCA_937967875.1 uncultured Pseudomonadota bacterium | reverse complement strand
TCATTGTCCCACCGTCATGCTCTATATTTTGTCGCTGATGTGTATTTGCGCGCCGCGGCGGGTGTCTTTTTTTTTTTTTTCTTTGTTTTTTAATGAGACGGCGACCACCGAAATCTACACTCTTGCCCTACACGACGCTCTTCCGATCTGATGCGACTCCGTTTCGAACCGTTGACGATATTGCCCCCAACGATCGCCCGGCGATCGTTCAGCCCGGACGTACGTGATCCTTCCCCCCAAACGCAACGCCCGGGATAAAACCAAGGTTACCCCAATGACTACGGCCGTCGGATGTGCCGCCCGACGGCCTCTTTTTTTTAATATTAAAGAAATATAGAAAAAATAATAATTATTCTATCGGCATCGATAATGTTTGTAAAATAACCTCTTTTCCTAGGGCGGTAAAGAATTGTTATCTTCTATATTGTTTTCGATAACATAATGTGATGTTATAATTATACCATCTGCCGACAGGCACATGCGCAGGTAAATGTGGAGATAGGGCAATGAAACAATGGACATGGATGATCTGTTTGCTGGCGCTGACCGTCGTGACGCTTGCCTACCTGGGCGCTTGTGAAAACGATGACGATGACGACAATGACACGGACGATGATGACGACACCGGCGACGACGACAACGACGCCGGCGACGATGACAACGATACGGACGGCGATGATATTGACGATGATGACGACGTTGTCGACGACGACACGATCGGCGATGACGATTCCAGCGAGGAGATTCCGGAGGAATGTAAAATTCCAACCAATACCGAGCCGCTGCTTTATGCCGTGAATGTAATCGTAAACGGCACGGTGGTTACGCAGCCATATACGGCGACCGCCGACGATGAACTGGCGCTGAGCCTGGAATACTACGATGCCCAATGCAACCTGGATACCATTCCCGGCCTGCCGGAAGATGTCTTCAGCAGTCATTTGTATGTATTCCTTGACGAGCGGGATGAGGACAATCTTTCTCCGGAGGCAATTGCAAAGTTGGATCACCATAGTTGGCGTCTGCCGGGGATCGGCTGTTCTAGCGAAGAATCCGGACCGTATGTCATCGAACTCGATCCGCAGGAATGGGTTGTGGAAGAAACTGAAATCAGGGAGTATCCATTCAGAGTCAGGCTCGATGATGCCTGCGGAGCATCCAGTTTATATACGTACGTTGATTTTACGGTCAATCCGGCGAAGTAGACGGCGTAACCTTGACGAAAATCGAAGGTCGAAAACCGATCGTTGCCGATAGGAAATGTTGCCTTATAACGTGATCGTATACCGGATTTCGTCGAGTTCGAAGCCGTCTTTGAAGTCGACTTTCGTTTCGCCGTCGGCGGTCATACCCAGCGATTCGTAGAAGCTGCGGGCGCGTTTGTTGGCTTCGAGCGTCCAGAGGGTCAGCAGGTTGTAATCGCGGCGGCGCAGGTCGTCGAAGATCCACTGCATGAGCGCGCGACCCAGGCCCAGGCGCCAGATGTCGGGATGGAAATAGATGCCGTGGATTTCCATGGCGTCGCCCAGGTCCATGTCGTCGTCGCGGCAGGGGCCGACGCCGGCGAAACCGACGATCCGGTCGTCGTAGACCACGACCCAGGTGCGCGCCTCGGGCGTGCTGGGATAGGCGAGCCACGATTCCCAGTTCCAGGTGTATTTGTCGATGTTGAGGCGGTTGAGGAATTCTTCGGGAATCTGCTCGTTGTAGGTCTTTTTCCAGGCGGCGACATGCACGGCGGCGATGGACGGCGCGTCGGTCAGCGTAGCCTCGCGAATGGACGTTTTTTCTTTGGTTTCCGGCGTCATTTTTTTATTCCACAACTAAATTCGCAATTGAAAACAAGCGTCGCGGTTGCACTTCCATTTGTTGACAGCACCTTCTCCTGGTGTAATATCGGCAACAGACACACATACCTTTACCATCTTGGAGGCGCGCACATGTTCGATCCCAAGTTTATCGGCAAGACTTACCCGCCCAGACGGTACGTCGTCGGCATCGAGAAGATCAAGGAATACACCTTCGCCACCGACGAGCGTCATCCGTTGTGCACCAAGCCGGAGGTCGCGAAAGACGGACCCTACGGGGAAATCGTGGCGCCGCCCATGTTCGCCGTGGTGTATCAAAAGCAAATGATGGGCGACATGTTGCTCGATAAAGACCTGTCGCTGAACGTCATGATGTTGGTCCACGGTGAGCAGGAATTTATATTCCATAAGCTCGTGAAACACAACGACGAAGTGATCACCACCGGCAAGCTGTTGGGGGCCGAGGCGAAAAAAGGCAATTTGATCGTCAAGTTCGAACTCGACAGCAGCGTCGAGGGCGAGCCGGTGACCACCGGATTTTTCACCGTGCTGATTCGCGGAGGTGCGTCATGAGCAAAAAGATCAACGAAATCAAGGCGGGCGACGCGTTCGAACTAAAGCAGACCGTCGGCAAATATACGCCGTATTTTTACGCCGGCGCCTCCGGCGACTACAACCCGATCCATATCGACGTCGACTTCGCCAAGATGGTCGGCCTGGGCGGCAACATCCTGCAAGGGCTGTGCACGATGGCCTACGCGGCGCGCGCCAACGTCGAGTTCGCGGACGATCCGGGCGCGCTCAAGCGCATCAAGGTGCGCTTCTCGGCCCCGGTGCGGCCGGACGACAAGGTGATCGTCCAGGGGACGGTGACTGCGGTCGAAGGGCGCACGGCGACCACGCAGTTTCACGCCGTCAACCAAAAGGGCGAGGAGGTCATTTCCATGGCCGTCGCCGAGCTGGAATTGAACGAATAATCGATTTCGACAAGCTGACGACCGCGCGCGGAGCGATCGGCGCGCGGTCTTTCTTTTTTGCGTGCGGCCGGGCAAAATACGGACGGTTGTACACCGAGGAGGAACCATGCGTTTGCGTCGCCCCTGGCTGTGGTTGTTGCTTTTATCGCTCTTGTTGCCGCTGACCTTTGCGTGCGGCGACGATGACGACGACGATAACGACGATCAAACCGACGATGACGATACCGCCGACGACGACTCTTCCCCCACCGACGACGACACCGGCGACGATGACGACGATGCGGTCGACGAACCACTGGCGACCGCGATGGCGCTGGCCGACTCGTGGATCGCCACGGTCAATCCGGCGAACATGGGCTGGAGCTGGGACAGCGGCGTGCTGATGAAAGGCATGTACGAATTGTATCGGCTCACCGGCGAGCAGCGCTACCGCACCTACGTGGTCACCTGGCTCGACGATCACATCGCCGCGGGCTACACCATTGCCTACAACGATCACGTGCCGCCGGCGTGGGTGGCGCTGAACCTGTACAACGACGAGGGCGGCGCGACGTACCGCGAGGTGGTCGATCGCGCGCGCACCTACGTTTTCGAGCAGGCCGAACGTCTTCCGGACGGCGGACTCAACCACATGGGCTGGATCTCGGGCAATCAGATCTGGGCCGACACGCTGTTCATGGTTACGCCGTTTCTCAACGAACTGGGCGTGACCGACGGCGATGCGGCCTGCTGGACCGAGGCGGTGCTGCAGTTCGACGTGTTCGCCGATCATCTGCGTGACGCGGACACCGGTATGTACCGGCACATGTACGACGCCGACGAGGACATCGTGAAGCCGGCGGAGAAGGACTACTGGGGGCGCGGCAACGCGTGGATCGTCGCGGCCTCGGCGATCGCGCTGGGGACGATCCCGGCCGGGCACGAGGGACGCGACCGGGTGCAGGAGCGGTTCGTCGCCCAGGCGATGGCGATGGCGAATCTGATCGATGACGCCAACCGCTGGCACACGATCATGAACCGGCCGGAGACGTATCTGGAAACGAGCGTCGGGCCGCTGGTCGCCTACGGCATCTACCGCGCGGCGGGCGAGGGCGCGCCGGTCGACGACCTGCTGCCGATCGCCGATCGCGCGTTGCGTGGGGCGTTGGACCAGGCGGCGGTCGACGAGCAAGGCGAAACGCTGCTGCTGGGTACCAGCTACGGCACCGGTCCGTCGACCTGGGAGATGTACGACTACGTGCTCAAGGGCGAGCAGGTCAATTACGGCGTGGGCGCGACGCTGTTGGCGGCCGTGGCGCATGAGCGCTATTTCGCCGACCGGGAATTGCCGGCCGCGCAGGCGACGAGCGAAACGTATATTCATCCGCCGACCGGCGACGACGCGCTGGCCTGGGGGTATTTCTATCTGGCGCGCGGCGATTTCTTCTCGGGCGTGCCGCAGTTAGAGGCGGCGCTGACCGAAACGCCCGGCGAGCCGTCGGCGCAGATGGCGCTGGGGCTGGTCGAGGGCATCCGTTTCGTGTTCGGCGCGATGGCGCACATCGACCGGTACATGCTCGACGAGATCGGGCTATTCGAGATGATCGACGCGATCCTCGCCGACGGGCGCGCGGTGGCCGCGACGCTCGGACCGCGCATGGCCGACGTCGAGGCCGATGCGAACTTCGCGCGGGTCGTCGAGCGCCTGGTGCTCACCGAGCAGGGCGGCTCGACGGCGGTGGGCACGGTGGAGGTCGACCGGGGCGAAGCGTATCTGCTGGACGCGGTCGCCTCGCTGCTGCCGGGCGTGGCCGACGTGTACGACGCGCTGATGCCCGGCCAGGCGGCGGAACTTGCACAGGCCGCGACGGTCGAGGAAGCCGGCGCGGTGCTGGCCGAAGACAAGGGCGACGAG
>CALBTQ010000388.1 GCA_937967875.1 uncultured Pseudomonadota bacterium | reverse complement strand
ACCACCGAGATCTACACTCTTTCCCTACACGACGCTCTTCCGATCTGAAATAGCCGCCGGGGCGTTGCGCCGCGGGCACCTCGTTCATGATCTCGCGCTCGACCGACACATACGGGTAGCCGTTGTGCCCGGCGAAGATCAGCGTCCGGCGCGAGCCGTCGGCCTGCACGGCCAGCGCGCCGCCCTGAATCTGCGCGTAGTAATACTCGCTGAGGTTGTCGGTGTAGCCGATCGCCAGCCGGTCCAGATCGTATGCGCCGTCGTAAATTTGCGCGCGGGTGGGCGCGGCGGTCGGTTGCCCGCTTTGTCGCCGGAACACCTTGCCCTTGGATTCGACCAGGTCGCGCGGCCGCCCCAGCACGGGCACGGTGAAGGCGCCTCCCTTCGTCGGGCGCATATTCAGCAGCGGCGTGTGATAGCCGGTGAACACCGCCGGCGTTTCGACCCTGACGATCTCGAAGTCGCTGGCCAGCCGTTGGGAAAATTCCGGCTTGCCGTGATAGGCCAACGTCAATTTACGCAGGTGCCGCACGGTTGCGAGCGCGCGTTGGCCGGACACGCGCCGGCCTTGCAGACGCAGCGAATGGCTGACGCGTTTAAGCAGATATTTCTCTTGCCGGTCCAGCGCCAGCAGCAGCGAACGCACGTCGCCGTCGTCGCGCACCACCGGCGGCGGACCGGCCAGGGCGGGCCAGGCCGTCGCGAGCAAAACGAGCAGCAACAATATTTTCCGGCGCAGCATGCGCGCATTCTACCCGCGCGATTAATCTGCTACAATCCGCGATTGGAGGAACGCATGTTCGGACTGGGCGCCACCGAATTGTTGCTGATCGCCGTCGTCGTCCTCGTGCTGCTGATGATGGGCAAGTTGCCCGACGTCGCGCGCAAGGCCGGCGGGGCGTATCGCACTTATCGGCAGGTCGAGCGCGACGTGCACAAGGCGGCCGATCCGCGCACGTGGATCGACGCGGCGGTCGAAGACGACGACGATACCAAGTCACCCAAGCACGATTGAATTCCCGCATGAAAAAACGTTGGTTGCTGCTGATAATCCTCGCGGTGCTCTTGTGCGCGGCGCTGATCGCCCGCGTCATCTGGAAGGGCGGCTTCGTCCAGCGCGTGGCGGCGACCGCCGCGAGCCATGCAATCGACGCGAAGCTCAACCTGCCCTATTGGGACAATCCGGCCGCCGACGGCAAACACCAACTCGACCTGTACCTGCCGCGCGGCGCGACCGGCGAACCGCTGGTGGCGATCTTCCACGGCGGCGCCTGGGCGCGGGGCGATCGCACAATGCGACCGATCGTCGAGATCGCCCGCTGGTTCGCCGCCCGGGGCGTGGCCGCGGCGGCGGTGAGCTATCGGCTCGCCCCCGAGTTCAAACCCGAAGTCCAGGCCGACGACGCCGCGCACGCCGCCCTCTGGCTGGCCGATCATGCGGCGGAATACGGCTACGATCCGCAGAAGATCTTCCTGCTTGGGCACAGCGCGGGCTCACACCTGGCCGCGCTGATCGCCTGCGACCGCACCTATCTGGATGCCCTGGGCGCGCCCTCAACCCTGCCCGCCGGGGTGGTCGCGCTCGCCCCGGCCATCGACATGCGCCCCACCGACGAAAAAATCAGCCCGGTGATTCGTCAGATGATCCACAACGTCTTCGGCGACGATGCGGCCTATCGCACGAAGCTGTCCCCGGCCGTGTACGTCCATGCGGGCTGTCCGCCGTTTCTATTCCTGCTCGGTTCGGGCGACCACCTGGTGCCCGTACCGCCGGTGGAGCGCTTCGCCGCGTCGCTGCGCGCCACCGGTTCGGTCGCCACGATGATTACCGTGCGCGGACGCGGCCACATCGACCTGTTCCACGACATGGTCTCTCCCGGCGATCGTTCGGGCGAAGCGGCGCTGGCGTTCATCCGCGAATTGGCCGGCCGGTAGCGATTCCGAAAGGTATTGTTATTCCTCAACCGCTAAAATTTCAGCGTCAACCTGGAATTCCGATAAAAATCCCGCAGTCTAAAAAACGATAACCCTCGAATTTCCAATAATATTGCGGCACTGAAACGCATGTTGATCGGCACGGTTTTTGCTGGTTACTATAATTTCTGTGGAGGGAGGGAATAATGAAAAGCGGTCTGATTATTCTATTGGGTCTTTTGATGACCTTCTTCCTCCTCGCCTGCCCGCCGGACGATGACGACGACAACGACGATTTCACGCCCGACGACGATGATACGATCGACGATGACACGACCGACGACGATTCTGTCGACGACGACACGACCGATGACGACACCGTCGACGACGACACGACCGACGACGACACGACCGACGACGATACGGTTATCCTTAATCCGACTCCGGAAATCGCCGTGAACGGGCCGGTCTGTTTCTCCACAGGCAGCATTGCCCGGCAACCAGACGGCAACCTGGCCGCCGTGGCCTATGGCGAGCGGCGGTTGTATTTGTACATAATCTCCCCCGGCGTGAAAGCATCCGCGGCAACCGAAGTGATCGCCGAGGGCTTGTATCTTCACACCTCCCTCACCGTCGACGACGCGGGGAACCACCATGTGGTCGCCAAGAATGATGACGACGATCTGATATACTTCACCGATGCAACCGGCGAATGGACGACGGAAAATCTCACACCCGGCGACCTCTCCGGCTATGTGCCGCGTCTGCGCCATGATGCCGACGGCGCCTTGCATCTGATTTATTCCCGCTTGATCGACGATTTATGGCGAATCGTTTACGCGACCAACGCCACCGGCGAATGGATGCACAGCGTGATCAATCAGGAGGATCCGTTTTATCTCGACTACAACCTGGCGGTGGACGACCAGGGCGTCGTCTATGTGGCTTACACCACCCGGCCCGCCGCGCGCCACTGGCCGTTTTATTTGGCGTCCAATGCGTCCGGGGCCTGGGTCACGGAAAATATCTTCACCGATACGACTTCCTACACCGTGGATAGACTCTCCCTGTCGGTCGACGGCGCCGGGAACGTACATTTATGTTATTATGCATTAAAATCCGATGATGAAACCGGCATTTGGTACGCCACCGACGCAACCGGCGAATGGACCGGCGAAGTCGTCAGCCAACTCAACAGCATCGACGAAAGCCTGGTGCGCCCAACGATGGTCATCGATTCCTCCGGCGCCGCGTACATCTACTATTTGCGAAAATACAACGGCACGCTGATCAACTCCACCTATGCCGCCCGGCGCCAGGAAGGCGGCGAATGGACGCAAACGGCCATCGCTTCCGATAACGTCGTTGTCCTCGACTCGGTCATCGATGAGGCCGACCGGCCGCACCTATATTATTATCAGTATTCCGGCGAACTCGCGTATCGGGAGGGCGGACTCGATCCCACCGGCAACGATTGGTTGACGCTGCATGCCGGCGTCAATTTCTCGTCCTGGACTCCGTTGACGGTCAATCCGGCCACCTACCGGCCGCACATCGTCATGCAAAACAATTGGGACGACAACGTTTATCACGTCGACAAGGAAGGCGACGACTGGCGGATCGAAAAAATCGGCCACGCGGGCTCCGGCGATTTCGATGCCGCCATTTTCGTCGACGCACAGGGCGTCGTGCATGTGGCGTACAACGACCGCGACGAAAACGAATTGATTTACGCCGCCAATCCTTCCGGCGAATGGAAGTCCACGGTCATCGATCAGACATCCGGCGGTTTGAGCTTTCCCACGTTGGCGGTCGATTCATCCGGTTTCGTGTACCTTGCCTACGCCGACAGCGAAAGCGACTATCGTCTGCGCTATGCAAGCAATCGATCGGGCCAATGGCAATTCGAGGACATCGACGCCGACGATGTATATTTCTTCCGGAATCTAAAAATCGTCGTCACCGCCTCCGGAACAATCATGATCTGCTACTTGAAAACAGCCTATCTCGGACCCGGCACTTTGTTCCTGGCGGAGAAATCGACCGACGCGGCGACCTGGCAGTTCGACGCGATCGAGGCGCTCGTCGATCCTTATACCAACAACCTGGCGCTCGACAGCGACAATCGGCCGCATGTCGCCTACTTGCTACGCAATATGGTCAGCGGTGAAAACTCCATTCGCTATGCGTATCGCCAAGCCGGTCAATGGTTTGCCGAAACCGTCGGCCCGACGGGCGTGCTTCAGGTTGCCATGGTTCTGGATAATCAGGATTTCGCGCACCTGACCTACACCCTGGATAACGAGCCGATGTACTACTCAACCAATGCAACCGGTGATTGGACCGAAGCTGTTTTGGACTCTTACGAAGCCGAATCCACCTATCTCGCCCAAGGCGGGAACAACATGATTCAAGCCGCCAACAAAGACGATAACACGTTGTGGTATCGGGATTTCCTTGTTGGTCCGTGAGGGGGAAAGGATGATTAGTCGAATTTCGCTCGTTTGTCTGTTGAGTCTGGCGATGATGATCGCCGGCGCCTGTCCGCCCGACGATGATGACGACAACGACGACGGCACGCCGATCGACGACGACACGGGCGATGATGATGACACAACCGATGACGACACAGTCGATGATGACACGATCGATGACGACACGGTCGACGACGACACGATCGACGACGACACCGGCGACGACGACACCGGCGACGACGACACCATCGACGACGACACCGTCGACGACGACACCATCGACGACGAC
>CALBTQ010000387.1 GCA_937967875.1 uncultured Pseudomonadota bacterium | reverse complement strand
GATCGTATTCGGTGACTGGAGTTCAGACGTGTGCTCTTCCGATCTCACGCCGATGACCAGAAAGCTGTGGATACCGATGCGAATGTGCTCGCCCAGCGGATTGCGCAGGCCGAACAGCTTTTCGGCGACGTCGTGCCCGAGCATGCAGACCATGCGCGAGCGCTCGTCGTCCAGCGGCAGGAAGTTGCGCCCGATGTTCGGATAGAAGCCGCGAATGGCGGCGTATTGATAATTGGCGCCGTTGATCTCGACCTTCTCCAGCTTTTTGTTGCGCCACTTCACCGTCTGACGCGTACGCGTCAGCGGGCTGATTCCGTCAATCAACTTGGCTTCGCGCTCGACGGCGTGGTACTCCTTCCAACCGATGTCCGGGAAGTTCTTGAACTTCTGCCAGTCGTTGTTGGCCCAGGGGAATTTCTGGATGTACAGCGAGCCTTGCCCGAAGGCGGCCAGTTCGCTGGCGAAAGCATCGTTGAGCCCTTCGACGATCGAGACGATGGCGATGACCGTGGCAATGCCGATCACGATGCCCAGCGTGGTCAGCAGGCTGCGCATCTTGTTGGCGCGCAAGGCGGTGACGGCGATTTTCAGGCTTTGCCAGAATGCGTTCATCGCGGATCCGGATTGCGTTCGTCGGCCTCGATCTTGCCGTCGCGCAGGCGGATGATGCGGTGCGCGTAACGGCTGATGTCGTCCTCGTGCGTGACCAGCACGATGGTGTTGCCCGCCTGGTGCAGGTCTTTGACCAGGGACATGATTTCGTAACTTGTTTTGGTGTCCAGGTTGCCGGTCGGCTCGTCGGCCAGGATGATGCTCGGGTTGTTGATCAGCGCGCGCGCGACGGCCACGCGCTGGCGCTCGCCGCCGGACAACTCGTTGGGTTTGTGCCGGTAGCGTTCGCCCAAACCGACCTTGATCAGCGCTTCCTTGGCCAAATGGTGCCGTTCGCTTGTCGGCACGCCGGCGTAGATCAACGGCACCTCGACGTTGGCCATGGCGGTCATGCGCGGCAGTAGGTTGAAGGTCTGAAAGACGAAGCCGATCTTGCGGTTGCGAATGTCGGCCAACTCGTCTTCGGTCAGTTGATCGACCTGCTCGCCGTCGAGCGTGTAGGAGCCGCCGCTGGGCGTATCCAGGCAGCCCAGCAGATTCATCAACGTCGACTTGCCTGATCCAGACGGGCCCATGATGGCGATGTATTCGCCCCGCGCGACATCCAGGTTCACGCCGTTGAGCGCATGCACTTCCTGCAATCCGAGTTGGTAAACCTTATGCAGATCGCGGCATTGAATCAGGGGCATGGGCGTTCCTACTCTTCCGGTTTGCCGGATTTGCCTTCGGGCTCGATCTCCAGCAGATCGTTGGGCTTGAGCTCGCGGTTGAGCGTTTTGAAGCTGCCGCAGACGATCTCCATCCCCTCGGCGACCTGTTCGCCCTCGATCTCGATATCGGTTTCCGAACTGATGCCCGTGGTGATCCACACCGGCACGGCGCGATTGTCTTTGATGGCGAACAACAACTCCTTGAGCCGTTTGATGCTGCCGGGCGCTTCGGCCGATTCGGCATTCTCCGCCGCTTCTTCCGCCGCGGCCGGAGTCGCATCCTCGCCCTCGGTTGGCGTCGGGGAGGCTTGTTCGGGCTTTTTATCCTGGCTCGCTTCCTGCGCCAGTTGCTGCGGATCGCGCATGGTCACGCACTGGATCGGCACGTGCAGCACATCGGCCTTTTTCTCGGTGACGATGTCGGCGGTTGCGCTCATGCCGGGACGAATCTGCGAAGTGTCGCCGTCCAAGAGCACCTTGACCTGGAAGCTGACGGTTTCTTCCTGCAGGCCCACCGAGGATACGGTGGCGCTGCCGGCGATCTCGATCACCTTGGCCTGGAATTTGTTGTCGGGGAACGCGTCGAGTTCGACGGTGGCGTCGTCGCCGATTTCGATGTCCACGATGTCGGCCTCGTCGACGTCGACGGTGGCCACAAAGTGGTTGGGATCGGAGACGATCATGATCACGTCGCGCGTGAAGGTGCTGCCGATGGCGATTTCACCTTCCTCTTTTTTTAAGGATGTCACCACGCCGTCGATCGGCGAGCGGATGGTCGTCTTGCTCAACTCGTTGCCGCTGATTTGCAGACCGGCGTTCGCGTTACGGATGTTGTCCTGCGCGGCCTTGAGCGCCGCCTTGGCGACCTTAAATTCGGTTTCGCTGACTTCCAGCGCTTCCTGGCTGATGAGCTTCTGCTTGAAGAGCTCCTGACTGCGCGCGAAGGAACTGGCGGCCAGATCGTGTTGCGCCTTGGTGCGCGTCAGTTCGGTCTTGGCCACTGACACCATCGAACGCGACTGGTCGTAGCTGGCGGCGTAACGTTGATTGTCCAGGGTGACGAGCACCTGGCCCTTTTCGACGTGTTCGCCTTCGCGCGTGTTGATCTTGGTGATTTCCCCGGCGATGTTCGCGCTGATTTCCACTTCCACCGCCGGATTGACGCGGCCGGAAGCCGAAACGACCTGGATCAGTTCGCCCTTGGTCACCTTGCCGGATTGCACCATGACCTTCGGTTCCTGTAAGACGCTGTAGACGATCAGGCCGGTCAACCCGACGACCGCGAGCACGAGAATACGGAACCACCATTTCTGGTAAAAACGTTTCTTTGTCTTTTTCGCCATGTTTGATTTCACCCTTCGCCGGCGGGGAAAGGGAAATGCGGGTCGGTTATTGATCCTGCTGCGGTTGCTGGTCGTCGAAGGTAATTCGCTTGAGATCCTTGACGCGGACCATGACCTGTCCCATTTCCGCCATCCCGTAACAACGCGCTAAACTCTTGAAGCGCAGTTTCTTATCCTCGCCCTCGCGGAAGGTCACCTGGCCCCACGTGTATCCGGCCGTCCCCGGATAAAACTCGACTTGCTTGATCTTGGCGAAATCGAGTGTGATGCGCATCTCTCCCAGGTACCCTTTGACCGAGGTTTTTCCTTCGCAATGCATATGACTTACGTGCAGCGTCGTCATCGAGCGATCCACGACGGTGCCGGTGAAATTCTTGGCCGGCGTGCGCGGAGTGTCGGACCCGGTCAGCCCGTTATCGCCCATTCCCAGCAAGGCCAATGCGGCGATCAGCAGCAGCGGCACGAGCGCTTTTTTGGGCATACGCCTTCTCCTTTCGCCTGGTAGAAAAGCGGAATCACGGTAGACCAGCGTCCTTGTTCTGTCAAGATACAGACAAGTTATGAACGGAAAAAGTTCGTGAAAAAATCAATTTTTTTCACTTCTTTTCGTTGTTTCAAATAATCGTTGTAGTTAAACGTAAATTCCGATGGACAAGGGAAAAAGAAATTGGTATGCGAATACCACGGGACAAGAAAGCAGGCCGATCGGCGGGAATTGATGCCGATCACGCGTTCCACGAGCAAACGAAAATCGCTGATGAGTGAGTCGGGATCATCTTCCCGGCGTTCCTGCAGGCCGCGGCGTCGGCAAAGCCGGCGTTGAAATTCCTCCACCGATTCCCCTCGACCGAATCGTGATTACCTTGCCCCTATGGGACGAACCACAGAAAAATACCGGGAGGCGGGAAAATGAATCACGAATGGAGCGAAAAGTTTTATAAGCGGGCGCAAGACGTATTGGGCGCGGGCGCAGGTCCGTCGATGCGATCGTTCGATCAGGTCGGCGGAACGCCGATTTACATGCTGGCCGGCGACGGAGCGCGCATCACCGACCATGACGAGAACGTTTACCTCGATTACATGGGATCCAGCGGGCCGCTGATTCTCGGGCACGCGCATCCGCAGATTGTTTCCACAATGAAACTGTCGGCCACGCGCGGCACGACCTTGGGCGCCAACAGCGGCATCGAGGTCAAACTGGCCAAGAAGATCGTCGAAATGATGCCCTCCATAAAAAAATTGCGCTTTGTGAATTCCGAAACGGAAGCGACCACCAGCGCGATTCGCCTGGCGCGCGGCGTGACCGGGCGGGAAAAGATCGTCCTTTTCGCCGGCAGCGATCACGGCAACGCCGATCCGTTTCTGATACGTTACGGCGCGGAACGCGGCGAGGGTGATCGCTTGGGCGTGCCCGCCGGCACGGCGCAAGACACGCTCATTGCCGATTACAACGACCTGGAAGGCGTGCGCAAGCTGTTCGAGAAATACACGGACCGGATCGCCGCGGTGATCGTCGAGCCGGTTGCGGCCGGCATGGGCGTCGTGCCGCCGGTTGTCGGTTTTCTGCCCGGCCTGCGCGATCTGTGCAGCCGGCACGGCGCGCTGTTGATTTTCGATGAGGTGACCTCCGGCTTTCGCGTCGGTCTCGGCGGCGCGCAGGCGCTGTACGGCGTCGCGCCCGATCTGACCTGCCTGGGGAAGATCATCGGCGGCGGCCTGCCCATCGGCGCTTTCGGCGGCGCCGCGGAGATCATGAATCAGTTGGAGCCGCTGGGAACGGTGGCGCAACGAAGTGCGTATTCGGGCAATCCCATGGCGATGAGCGTGGGCCTGACGGTGCTGGATTTGCTCACCGAATCGATTTATGACGACCTCGAACAAAAATCGGCCCGCCTGGAAGAGGGGTTGCGGGACCTGGCGGCGCAAAAACGCGTCGACGTGCAAATCAACCGCGCCGGCTCGATGATGTCGCTGTTCTTTGCCGATCATGCCGTGTGGAATCTGGCTTCGGCGCGCGCCGTCGACGCCGAACGTTTCGCCCGCTTTTTCCATGCGATGCTGGAGCAGTCGATCTATCTGCCGACGTCGCCCTGGGGCGTCTGGTTCCTGAGCGCGGCGCATACCGACGAACAGGTGGCCGCGACGATTCAGGCGGCGGGAAAAGCCTTCAAAAAGGCGCGTTGAACCGCGATCCTTTGCTTGACAGAATGGGGGCGGGCGTGGCAGTTTATCGGCGCTTGCGCCCCCATAGCTCAGGCGGATAGAGCACCGGATTCCTAATCCGGGTGCCGCAGGTTCAAGTCCTGCTGGGGGCGTTTTTCTTTTTTGATTCATCCGCATGTGCCAGTTGATTGATTTTATTGACAGTTTTTTCATTTTTTTTTCGGAAACCGGTGTACATGTCGAATTGGATGGTTAGGGTAAAATAAGAAGTGATTCCAATATGTTGCGTTTAGAAAACAAGTTGCGGATTCGATCGTTATTTAGAGTGTATACTTTCATAAACGCAGGAGTTTAAAAGAACGTTTATAATCGGACAAAAAAAATTCAAAAAATAAATTAGTTTACCGCTTGACAGGATAATGGCTAACTATGCACAATAAAAGCGATAACTCAGAAAAACCTATGCTGACGAGGGGGATGGGTATGAACAAATCAGATCTGATTGAAGCGCTGTCCAAACAGGCAGGCATCACTCTGAAACGTGCCACGGAAGTGGTGGATCTGATTTTCGATATGATGACCGAAGAACTGATAAAAGGAAATCGTATCGAGATTCGCGGCTTCGGTAGCTTCGTCAATAAAGAATACAAACAATACACCGGCCGCAATCCTAAAACGAAAGAAGCGATCAACGTGCCGCCCAAACGGTTGCCCTATTTCAAAGTCGGTAAAGAATTACGTCAGCGTGTAAACCTGAGCGAAAACTGATTCCGACACGACTTTTCCTCTCGTTTTCCGTTGCTCACGACTGCGATCTGCTGTAAATAAAAGTTCGTTCAAAAACCTCGTGCAACCAAAATTCACAACGCAGGATCAAGAAAGTGAAAATTCACGAATATCAAGCCAAGGAGCTGTTCGCCAAATACGACGTTCCGGTGCCCAAGGGAGTGGCCTTGTCCAGCCATTGGGAATCCTACGACGCGGCGCTGGAGGTCGGCGGTGATACATTTGTGGTTAAGGCGCAGATCCACGCCGGCGGACGCGGCAAGGCCGGCGGCGTTAAATTGGCGCATTCGCCGGACGAAGTCGCGGAAATCGCCGAAAATATGTTGGGTCAAACGCTGGTGACCAAACAGACCGGCCCGGAAGGCAAGCAAATCAAGAAGATCCTTGTTTCGGCCGCTGTGAATATCGACAAAGAGTACTACCTGGCCATTCTGGTCGATCGCAAGGTCAAGCGTCTGGCGATCATGGCCAGCACCGCCGGCGGCATGGACATCGAGCAGGTGGCCGACGAGCAGCCGGAAAAAATCCAACTCGAGCACGCGCAGTACAATTGCCAATTGTTTCCCTACACCGCGCGCAAGATCGCTTACGGGTTGGGTTTTCGCGGACGGCTGGCGCGGGAATGCGCGCGGATCATCACCAATTTGCACCGCCTGTTCATGGAAAAGGATTGCACGCTCATCGAAGTCAATCCGCTCGTGCTGACCCACGAGGGCAGCCTGTTGTGCGTCGACGCGAAAATGGACATCGACGACAACGCCCTGCCGCGCCATCCCGAATTGCGCCGGCTGCGCGATTTCGAAGAGGAAAACAACCTGGAGATTCTGGCCCGTCGTTACGGCGTCGATTACGTCAAGCTCGACGGGCAGATCGGCTGCATGGTCAACGGCGCCGGTTTGGCGATGGCCACGATGGACGTGATCAAGCAATACGGCGGCGAGCCGGCGAATTTTCTGGACATCAAAGGCAGCGCGAACAAGGAAAACGTGGTCAAGGCCTTCAAGCTGCTCACCGCCGATCGTCACGTCAAAGCCCTGTTGATCAACATCTTCGGCGGCATCGTGCGCGGCGACATGGTCGCGCTCGGCATCCTTGAGGCGATGAAGGAGGTGAAAGTGAACATGCCGGTCGTCGTGCGCATCGAGGGCACCAACGCCGAAGAAGGACGGCGCATGCTCGCCGAATCGTCCCACAAATTCATCTTGGCCGACGGGCTGGCCGAAGCGGCCCGCAAGGTCGTCGCCGTCTTGCCCGGAGGTAACCGATGAGCATTTTTGTCGATAAAAACACGCGGGTGGTTGTGCAGGGCATTACCGGCCGCGAGGGAAGCTTCCACACGCGCCAGTGTATCGCCTACGGCACGCAGGTGGTCGCCGGCGTCACGCCGGGCAAGGGCGGGCAGAAGATGGACGAGGTGCCCGTGTTCAACACCGTCGCCGAGGCGGTCGCGGAAACCGGCGCGAACACCAGCTTGATTTTCGTGCCGCCCGATTTCGCGCCCGATGCGATTCTCGAAGGCACCGACGCGGGCCTCGAATTGATCGTGTGCATCACCGACGGCATCCCCACCATGGAGATGCTCAAGGTCATGCACGAGGTGACTTGCGCGGCGACGCGGGTGATCGGCCCCAATTGCCCGGGCATCATCACGCCGGGGCAGGCGAAGGTCGGCATTTTGCCGGGGCACATTCATCTGCCGGGAAACGTCGGGGTGATCAGCCGCAGCGGAACTCTCACCTACGAGGTGGTGTCGCAATTAACGAAGCTGGGCATCGGCCAGTCGACGTGCCTGGGCATCGGCGGCGACGCGGTGATCGGCACCGATTTCGTCGACTGCCTCAAGGCCTTCGAGCACGACCCGGAGACCAAGGTCGTCTTGATGATCGGCGAGATCGGCGGGCAGGCCGAGGAAACCGCCGCCGAGTACATCGGCCTGAACGTGACCAAGCCCGTCGTTTCCTTCGTCGCCGGACTGTCGGCGCCGCCGGGAAAACGGATGGGACACGCCGGGGCGATCATTTCTGGCGGAAAGGGTACGGCTCATGCTAAACTGGAGGCGCTGCAGGCCGCGGGGGTTCATGTGGTGCAGGATCCCTCGCAAATCGGTTTGACCGTCAAGGATGTGCTGGCCGGTCTTTAAACGAAAGGAAGTCGCCCCTTGCGCCGGATAACTCTGATCGTTCTGCTTGCGTTGTTGTTTGCCGTGGGATCCGCCGAAGCGAAGGGTTGGAACGCCACCTATCAAATCCGGGTCATCGACGCCGCGCTGCGTTTTTCGCCCGCCGGATTGTCCGGTCGTCTGGATACGAGCGCGCCCGCCGTGCAAGCGGCGGTCGAGCGGGCCGCGGCGCAGGAGTCGACCGCGCCCAAGCAGCGTTTCGACGAAGCGGTGAACATTCTGCATGAAAGCGGCGCCGATAAAAACGAGGCCCTGTTCAATCTGGTCTGGCTGGCCATGAGCGTGACCGAAGCGGTCGAGCCGGTGGCCGCGCCGACTTTCTTCGACAAAGTCGACCAGAGTCCGGCGATCGCCCGGGCTCGCTTCGACGGCTATCACGAAATCAGGAACGTCACCGGGTTTCTGGCGCTGGTCGCCAAGACCGCGCAACCACGGCTGGAAAATATTTCCAACCAGGTGGTCGGCGACGACCGGGCGCTGGCCGACGATCTGACGCAACTGTTCAACCTGTCGGTCAACGCGGTCGTCGATCTATGGGCGACCGCCGCCCGGCGGGCCGAAGTGACGATGGGCCAACCGCAGCCACAGGGCGCCGCCGCGATTCCGTCGGTGACCGACAGCGTGTTCAGCCCGGATGTGCAGATCGATCTGAACGTCGACATGACGCGGTTCGTCGAGCAGGGACAGAGCCAGGGCGTGCTCACGCCGTTGGCGATCGAAGCCGCGACCGCGACGGGCGGCGACGACGATAACGAATTCGTTTTCGACGAGGGCGTTTCGATCACCTCCGGCGAGGCGCAGGCGGGCGCGAATCAATTGGCCAATTCCGATGTGCAGGTCGATTCCGGCGGCGTGGATCGCCTCAAGGGCTTGGACGAGGAAGCGCTGGCCGCTTTAAAAAAACTGGGCATCGACGTGGCCAGCAACCACCGCGAATTTCGCGGCACGCGCGGCGGCGTCAAGCCGGGCCAGAGCCTGCGCGTCGGCGAACTCGACTTCAACCTGGGCAACCTCTCGTCGGTCGAGATCGGCGGTCGCGAGCAGCGGCAGGTGTACATGCAACTGAGCGACAGCGCGCTGGGCACCGGCGCTTCCGGCGGCCATTTGAATCAGAAGGTCGTCGGCGCGGTGTTCAACGCCAACGTCGGCGCGTTCAAAACCTGCTTCGAGCGGCGGCTGCGCGAGCGCCCCGATCTTTCCGGGCGCGTCTTCGTCGAGTTCGTGATCAATCTCGAAGGCGTGGTTTCCTCGGTGAGATCGGAAGAGCACACGTCTGAACTCCAGTCACCGAATACGAT
>CALBTQ010000386.1 GCA_937967875.1 uncultured Pseudomonadota bacterium | reverse complement strand
GAGATCGTATTCGGTGACTGGAGTTCAGACGTGTGCTCTTCCGATCTATTGCGTCAGCGGCAGAAACTCGGTGCGCCCCCCGGAACGATACGGCACCAGGTCGCGGATGTTGCCGTGCAGCGTAAACTGGCTGATCGTGTGCGAGGCGTATTTGACGGCCAGTTGCGCGGCCCAGCCGGGCAGGGTGGACACGTAGTTTTCGTCGATCATCCTTTGCTCCTTTGCGCCGACAACACCGACGCGGGCAGTTCGTCGATGACGGAGGTTTCCAGCTCGACGGTCAGCAGCCGCGCGTCGTTCATGTTGGCCAGCACCAGGTCGACCTGCGGCGCGATGTCGGTGGCCGACGAGAGCTCGTCGAACTGGTCGCCCAGCGATTTGACGGTGCTGTCCATCAGGTCCAGTTGCGCGCCGATGCGCGCGCGCCGCTCGCCGATGGTCGCGTAGCGCTGCACGCGTTTGGCCAGCAGGTCGCGGTTTTGCTCGAGCGCCATGATTGTCGCCGCGTCGGTGCCCTGGGCGATCTTCGCGTCCAGCGCGACGATCTCCTGTTGCAGATGCTCGGCCGTGGTCGCGCCGGCGAACTCGCTCAGGTCGCGGTCGGCGCTCAACAGCGACAGGTATGAGGCCGAAAGCGTCTGCAGATTGGCCAGCACGCCGCCGATCAACGGATCCTCGTCCAGCTCGCGTTGTTCGGCGCGCGCGACGATGTCGTTGACGTGCCGGCGGAACAGTTGGTAGCGATCGGCGCGTACGTTGTCCAGGCCGCTGACGTGCGCGGCGAGCTGCTTGGGCGTCACGCCGCTTTGCCAGCCGAGGTTGCGCCGCACCCTGCGCCGGAAACGCCGGCTGCCCGAACGCGCGGCCAGGTAGGCGAATTCGATCACCGCCGCCGTCGCGCCGACAACCCAACTGCCCGTCAGCAGCGTCAGTGCGCCGGCCAGCACCACGTAAATCAGGTTGCCCGGCGTTTTAAGCGCTTCGGTCGTGTAGTTGATCTTGTCGGCCACGGGTCGCTCCTTATGATCGTTGAACGCTTATTTTTACCAAGTTTGTCCGCCCGCCGCAAAGCAGGTCCGCGCCTTCAACGAACCGCCCGCGCGACGACCGCTGCGTCCACCCGCGCCGCGCCGGCCCGCTTGAGGACCTTCGCGCACTCGTGCAGCGTCGCGCCGGTCGAGGCGACGTCGTCGATCAGCAGAATCGCGCGCCCGGCGACATCGGCCCCGGCGGGCACGACGAAGGCGTGTTTGACGTTCTTTTTGCGTTCCTTGTCGGTCAGTTGCGCCTGCGGCGGCGTGGGCCGCGCGCGCTCGAGCCACGCGGTTTGCACCGGCGGCAAATCGGTCCCCAGGTGATCGGCCAGCAGCCGCGCCTGGTTGAAGCGTCGCTCGGCCAGCCGCGCGGGATGCAGCGGCACGGGCACCAGCGCGTCGTAGTCGCTCCAGCGCACGCCCAGATCCTCGACCGCGCGCAACACGCGCGCCAACGCCTGCAGGCTGCCGGTGTAGCGATAGTATTTGAGCTCCTTGATCGTCTTGGCCGCCGCGTCCGCGTAGGTGACCGCGCCGCGCAGCATGTCGTAGGCGGGCCGCTTTTTCGCGCAGTCGGCGCACAGCGCGCCGCCGTCGCCGGCCGCGAAGGGCAGGCCGCACACGGCGCACAGCGGCGGGCGAATCGGCTGGATACGCGCGCGGCATGCGGCGCAGCCCAGCGCGTCGCCGTCGCGGCCCAGCGGCCCGTTGCACCACGGACACTGGCGCGGCGTCAGCAATTCGTTGAGGCGGCGGATGATGCGCGAGGTTAACGACAGAGCGGCGGTCGAACGCGAAGTCGTCCCGCCGCTCATCGCCTCGTCGCTCAGGCGCCGAATTTGGCCAGCCGTCCGGCGTAGGCCATCGTCAGCGGCAGCAGGTCGACGCCGCGCATGCGACCCAGACCGCCGCGCATGCAGGCGCGTTCGCCGAAGGTTTGCGCTTCGTCGGGAATGACCAGCCTGGCGCTCATCAGCGTCGGCACGGGGTGGAAGCTGTGGTTTTTCATCGCTGCGGGCGTCGAGTGGTCGCCGGTGACGCACAGCACGTCGGGCGCCAGCGCGGAAATGCGCGGCAGCAGCGCGTCGACCTCCTCAATCACGTGCACCTTCGCGTCGAAGTTGCCGTCCTCGCCGTAGCTGTCGGTCTTCTTAACGTGGACGAAGAAGAAGTCGTAGTCGTTCCACACCTGCGCCAGCGCGTCGATTTCGTCGGCCACGGCGATCGCCCGGCGGTCGGCCGGCGCCAGGTCGCGATTGGCGACGTCCGGCGCGGTGGCGATCACGTCCATGCCCACCAGCCGCGCGATGCCGCGATAGTCCGGGTAGGCCGCAATCGCCGCGCAGCGCATGCCGGTCAGTTCGGCGAGGCTGGGGAATTTCTTGTACGTGTCGAAGCCGCGCGTGAGGATGAAGTTCGCCGGGTACTTGTCGCGCAGCACCTCGCGCGCCTGACGCAGAATCTCGGCGACGACCTCGGCCGTTTTGCGCGCGGCCGGATCGTTCTCCAGGCCCGCGACCGGCGCCGGCGTCAGCGGCGCGACGCCCACGGCCTGCGGATCGGTGTCGATCAACGCGCCCGACCAGCCCGCGCCCTTGAGGTGCATCACCGCGCGGTGTTCCTTGCTGTGCCAGAAGTCGACCTCGACGCCCGGCACGCGGACCTTCTCGCGCAGCAACGCCACCAGCTCGCCGGCCGGTCCGTCCTGGATGCGTCCGGCGCGACGATCGGCGACGATCAGGCCGTTTTTGTCTTCGTCGACGGTGCAGAAGTTCAGCCGCGCCGAAACCTCGCCGGGCTTCATCACGTCGGGCTCGAAGCAGCGCGCGCCGAACAGCGCCAACACGCCGCGGCCCATTTCGTAGACCAGCGGGTCGTAGCCGAACAGCGCCAGGTGCGCCAGACCGGAACCGGGCGTGAAGCCCGGGCCGATCGGATCGTGCAGGCCCAGCGCGCCGCCGGCCGCCAGCGCGTCCAGGTGGGGCGCGACCGCCGTTTCCAGCTCGGTCTTGCCGCCGGGCCCCGAGGCGACGCCGCCCAGGCCGTCCATGACCAGCAGAACGATCTTCGACTTGATATTCTTATGCTGCGCCAGTCGTGCGATCAGCTGCAAATGCGGAGTAATCGGGTATTCCATAGGTGTTCCTTCCTTGTTGATGATTTTTTTTGCGGGTCGTCGGCGTCCGTCAGGACGCGGCGGCCGGATCGAGCCGCTGGGCGTCCGGGTACAGCCCTTCGATGTCGTAGTACAACCGCATCGGTTCGTGGAAGCAATGAAAGACGACATCGCCGAAATCCAGCAGCACCCACAGCCCCTCGCTTTCCCCCTCCACGATCAACGGCCGCTCGCCGGCGTGCTTCATCTCCTGGGCGATGTGCGCGGCGATGGTCTGCACCTGCCGCGTCGATCGCCCGTGACACACCGCGATGGCGTCGGTGTAGGAGCATAAATTGCTGACGGAAAGAAAAACGAGATCGACGGCGCTTTTATCCTGCGCCAGCTCGGCCAGCCGACGCAACTTTTCCATGGTGTCCACGAAGCAGCTCACCTCCGGGTTGTTGATGTCCCAGTCTCATCGTAACCATCCGGCCGCGGGGCCGTCAATCGCTTTGCCGTCGCGCGAGACGGATATTGCCAAGGACCCGGCGATTCTCTAATCTGGCATTGATTCAGGTCGGTTATGCGGGAGGTGGACAATGAAGAAATTCCTGGTTTTGTTTTTGCTGATCCTGGCCGCGCTGTGTCTGAGCCTCACCGGCGCCTGCAGTTGCGACGACGATGACGACGACAATGACGACAACGATTCCGGCGACGACGACGATGACGACGACGACACCGACGACGACATGGTCGACGACGATACGACCGACGACGACACCGACGACGACGCCGATGATGACGACGACGATACGCCGCCCTACAACACCGAATTGTGCGAGCCGGCGATGGAGGCCGTCTACGAGGAATGCCATCTGTCGATCACCGTCGGTGAAACGCCGCTGACCCAAGAAGAGGCCGTCGCGAGCTGCGAAAACGTCGAGTACCTCTTCTGGCCCTGCGCGTTGGATTGCTACCTCGATTACGAGGAAGACTGCCTCGCCATGTATGCCTGCCTGCAGGAGTGTATCGCCGAATGAAACGCTGGCTGATTTGCATTTTGTTGTTGCTGACCGTGAGCGCCTGTGCGCCGCCTCCCTGGAACGAGCCGCCGCTGCACGAGGATCTGACGATCGTCGCGCCGGGCGAGGGCGCGCCGGTCAAACGCATGACCGTCCTGCTGACCGGCTGGTCGCGCGGCGACTTGTCGCACTTCGTGCGCGGGGCGGAAAAAACGCCGCTGATCATTCCCATCCCCGCGTTCCTCGTCGAGCGCGCGGACGGTTACGTGCTCATCGACACCGGCCTCGCGCCGAGTCTGGCGACCGACCCCTCGCGTTACGTCGGAAGCTTTCTCGCCTGCCTCGCCAAAGGCTATCTGAAACGGCTGATCATGCGTCCCGAGTGGGCCGTGCCCGCGCGGCTGCAGGCGCTGGGCGTCGAGGGCGCGCAGGTCAAGCACGTCGTGCTCACCCACGCGCACTTCGACCACACGGGGGCCAACCGCGCCTTTTTGGACGCGACGTTCCACCTGACCGACGCCGCGCTGGACGCCGGTCGGCACGGTGGGATCTTCAAGGGCTATATGGACAACGATTTTCCGCCCGCGATGAAAATCGCGCCGCTCGACTTTGCCGGTACGCCGCCGTTTTTGACCTTCACCGGGTCGGTCGATCTGTTCGGCGACGGTTCGATGATCGCCGTGCCGCTGCCGGGTCATTCGCCGGGGGCGATCGGCGTGTTCGTGCGCGCGCCGTCGGGTCCGACGCTGCTGGTCGGCGACGCCGCCTACCTGATGCAAAACATCGCCGAGCCGCGTCTGATCGGCCTGACCGTCGACGACGAAGCCGAGTGGGATACGCTGTGCCGTTTGAAGCGTTTGCAGGAACAAATGCCGGAACTGCGCATCGTGCCGTTCCACGACCCGGAAGTGTTTCGTTCGCTGCCGACCGCACCGGAGTGGTTCTGACGGGAGGACTTATGCTCAGGCCGATGACCCAAGGCGATCTGCCGTCCGTGGCTAAACTGTTTTGCGAACGTCTGCCCGCCTCGCCGCTGTCGCAGATGGGCGCGGCGTTCGTCCACGATTTTCTCGCCGGATTCATCGCCTGCCCGCTGGGCCTGGCCGACGTCGAGCACGACGGACAGCGTGTGCTGGGCTTCGCCATCGCCTCGACCGACTCGGCCGCGTCCTTCGCCTGGCTGCGCGCCAACCGCTGGGCGGAATTGGAAAAGCATCGCGCCGCCGCCGTCACCGACCGCGCGCGCGGTTTCTGGCAATTGCTCGAATCCGGCGCGCACTATCATCCGCAACAACTGCCCGAGGTGGCCGCCGAGCTGCTGTTCGTCGCCGTGCACTGGGACAAGGAAGGCACGCGGCTGGCCGCCGGGCTGGTGCGCCGCATGTTGGTCGAATTGCGCGACGCTGGCGTGGTTCAGGTGAAGGTCTTCATCGGCCTGCACAACAGCCCGCCGCAAAACATGCTCTGGGCGTTGGGTTTCGAGCGCCGCGAGGCTTTCGTGCAGGACGGTCGCGAGCTGGTCGGCTACGTGTATTACAATCTGGCGCAGGCGCCTTTCTTGGCGTAAACTACGGCCCGCCGCCGCTGCGAAGCGCCGCGTTTCGCGCGACGGCACGCGCATTGCGGACAGTCGAATGAGGGAGACGATGTTGACGGTGGCGGTGATCGGCGCGGGCCCGTCCGGCGCGGCCTGTGCCTGGACGTTGGCGCAGGCGGGCGTGCGCACCTTGCTCTTCGAACGTGATCCCGATCGCGAAAAGCCCTGCGGCGGCGGTTTGACCGAACGCGCTTTTCAAGCATTCCCCGAATTGCGCGCGCTGGATCTGCCCTTCAACGACGTGGTCGATTTCCGCCTGGTCGGCCCCTCCGGCCGCGTCGCCGATATTCCGTTGGCCGAGCCGATCCGCGTGATCTCCCGCCGCGTGCTGGACAATGCCTTGCGCCACGCCGCCTGGAGCGCGGGCGCGTCGCTGGTGCGCGAACCGGTGCGCGAACTGAAAAAACGACCGGGCGGCGGCTGGCAGGTCAACGATCACGCCGCGGCGATTGTCGTGGGCGCCGGCGGCATGAACGATCCGCTCGCGCGTTTGCAGGGCCTGCGCCTGCCGCGCACGCTGCGCGGCGTGTCGGTCGGTAAGTTCGTCCCCGGCGTGTTCGCCCCGCGCATCGTCTGCCGCTTCTTTCCCGAGGCCTACGGCTACGCCTGGTTTTTCCCCCGCACCGATCACGCCAGTCTGGGCGTCGAGTTGCACGGCGCGGTTTTCGACACCCGCCGCGCCTGGGAGTTGCTGCATAAATTCGCCGCCGAAAATCTGCCCGGCGTCGACGTGAATGCGGGCACGACCTACGGCTGGTCGGCCCCGGCGCTGGACGTGCCGGCCTTCGCGCGGCACGTCTTCGGCGGCGACGACTGGTTGCTGGTCGGCGACGCGGCCGGGTTGGTCGATTCGACCACCGGCGAAGGCTTGAGCTACGCGCTGGCCAGCGGCAGGCTCGCTGCGCGCTCGATCCTCCTGGGCGAAGCGCCGGCCTACGGTCGCCGCGTACGCGCGTTGCTGCTGCCCGAATTGGCCAAGTCGGCGCGCCTGTCGCCCAAATTCTACCGCTCCTGGTTTCTGCGCCTGTCGCTGCTCGCCCTCTCGCGCAGCCGCACCTGCCGTCTGACCGCGGCGGACATGGCCAGCGGCGCGCAAAGCTACCTGACGCTCAAAAAGCGCGTCTATCGCGAAATGCCGCGCATCGCGGGCGAGATGATTCTGGGCGATTAGTTCGGGGTGGATGGTCCAGTATGTCGCCCTCATCCCCGCCCCTTCTCCCACGGGGAGAAGGGAGACCGGATTTCCCGGCTTTTACCCTCAGGGTCGGGCGCAGTCCGGGGAGAGGGATTGCCTTCCTGAATTGGGACAGATGGGGTCGCCAAAGCCCCGCAGGGGCGGACGGTCAGTAGCGAAGGGCGAAGCCCTGGAAAT
>CALBTQ010000385.1 GCA_937967875.1 uncultured Pseudomonadota bacterium | reverse complement strand
ACCACCGAGATCTACACTCTTTCCCTACACGACGCTCTTCCGATCTAGCGTCGGGCGCGCCGACATGCGCTGCAACGAGGTGAAGCCGGCTTCGCCGAAGGTCGCCTCGGCGCCGGTAGCCTTGAGGAATTCCGCCTCGTCGTAAGGCAGCTTTTCGTAGTTGGCCAGTTCCTCGTCGGTGAGCGGCAGCACGTCGTCGTAGAAGCCGGGCAGGGTGACTTTGTTGTTCTCGTCCTTCATCGAGGCGAGGATGTCGGCGAGCACGTTGATCGGATTGGCGACCGCGCCGCCGAAACTGCCCGAGTGCAAGTCGCCCGAGGGACCTTCCACCTCGACCTGGAAATAAACCAGACCGCGCAGGCCGTACTGAATCGACGGCTGGCCTTTGGCGATCATGCTGCTGTCGGAAACGACGACCAGATCGCAGGCGAGCAGGTCGCTGTGACCCGGCAGCCATTTGCCCAGCGCGCCGGAGCCGATTTCCTCTTCGCCTTCGAAGAGCAGCTTGACCGACACGGGCAGTTCGCCCTTTTCGCGCAGCAGCGTTTCGAGGGCTTTAACGTGGGCGAAAAGCTGGCCCTTGTCGTCGGTGGTGCCGCGGGCGTAGATCTTGCCGTCGCGGATCGTCGGTTCGAAGGGCGGGGTCGTCCACAGTTCGAGCGGATCGACCGGTTGCACGTCGTAGTGGCCGTAGATCAGCACGGTCGGCGCGCCGGTCGGTCCCGGATGATGCGCGAAGACCAGCGGGTGGCCCTCGGTCGGGAAGACCTCGACGTGCGCCATGCCGATGTGTTTGAGATGCTCGGCCAGCCAGCCGGCGGTGTCGGCCGTCGCCTGTTTACGGGCCGGATCGGCGCTGATGCTTTCCAGCCGCAGGAAGGTTTTCAATTCTTCGAGGATACGATCCAGGTTGTCATCAACCACCTTGAACAGGGCGTCCATTTCGGTTCCTTTCTCGGTTGGCTAGTTCAACGACCATTTCATGCGCCGGGCGATGGCGCTGTACGCCTTGCCGGCGACCGAGTAAATCACGTAAGCGATGCCGCCGCCCATCACGCAGCCGACCAGCAGGTCGATGGCCATCGTGCCGAAGGGGCTGATCGGGCCGGCGTCCATGTTGAAATAGCTGGCGAAGCCGAAGGCCATGCCGGTCAGCACCGCGAAGTAGCTTTCCACGCGCAGCGGTTTGATCAGGTGGTCGATCAGGCCCATGACGAAGGCGGCCAGCAGGCCGATCAGCGCGACGAGCATGGGATACTGCATGTCGCGGTAAATGGCGTATTCGACCTGCTGATCCAATTCGCTGCCTAGGCTCAGCACGTGCAACTGATATTCGCCCGGCTGCGGCAGGTTGAGCGGCTTGAGCACCGAGGTCTTGAGCACGTCGACATAACCGCGCGCTTTTTTGCTGACCTTGCGGCGAGTGTGCATCTGCTCGAAGGCGCCCGAGTAATCGGTGATCGCCGTGCGGCCGTCGGCGGCGCGCACCTGGATCGCATAGGTGCCCGAAACCTTGAACGAGCCCTGCTTCTTTTTCGCGGGGGTCGCCTGTTTTTTCCCGTCGGCGGTCTGCTGCTGCTTTTGCGCTTCCTGCTCCGCCTTTTCCGCGGCCGCCTCCTTTTCCGGATCGTACGCGGGGAACGAACCGCGCAGGAAGATGCGGTAGTGCGTGCCCGGGCTGTTGAAGGAGATCATCTTCGCGTCGTTTTCGCCGGCGAGAATGACGCCCTCGGCGATCGGTTCGCCGAAATTCGCGCCGGTATACAGGGCGTAGCCGCAGATGAGCAGCGTCAACAAACCAAGGACGCCGACGATCGTCTTGGCGAACGGTTTGGTCAGTTGCTTGCCGTTGCGGTAGATCGGCGCCGCCACGAAAAACAGCACCGTGCAGCCGCCGGCCACCAGCATCAGGATGTGATCGAGATCGGTCTTGAACAGCGCCGTGTCATAGGTGGCCAGGATGTAGCACAACAGGATGATGCCCGCGACGATGCCGCCGGGGATCGCGATGCTGGGCAGGTCCAGCGCCGAGGTCACGTTGCGTTTGGCCGTCTTTTTCACCGCGCCGTTTTTCGGTTGGGAAACGTTGTTCTTATCGTCCTTCGTCGGACCGGTTACCTTCTTTGCCATCGAATGCGCCTCAATTATTATTTTAGGATAGCAAAATGAACTCCCAGGGCGTGCATCTTACCATAGACGAGCACTTAATCCAGAGCCTTGCCGGCTTAGAAATCGGGCAGCGGCACGCGCGTGAAGAGCGTGGAAATATCGTCGTCGCGGAAGTACAACCCGCCGCCGATGAACCAGCGCGGATCCTCGTAACCGTCCAGCACATCCTGATGAATGAAGTCGTCCGCGCCGGCGGTGAACAGGAAGTGATCCAGGAACAGAAAGTCGACGTTCGCCTTCAACCGCGGGTTGTCATCGTCGCCGAAATCGAAGGCTTCAACGGAAAAACGCAGGTGATCGTCGAAGAACAGCGTATCGGCCCCGATGCCGCCCTCCGACTCGAGAATGCCGCCGCGCAGCACGAGAAAATGCCAGCGTTTGGCGATGGTTGCCGAGAGCTTGAGCGCGTCGCGCTTTTCGGTCTTCTCTTCGATCTCCTCGATCGTCTGCTCGTCGTCCCGACCGGGATTGATCGTGGTCAGCGTGTGCGTCGTTTTGCTGGACGAGCGCCCGAAGGGATCGTCGACCACGCTGATCGTGTACCACTTGTCCATGCGCGGCTGCAGCCGGAGGGAGATGTAGCTCTTGAGTTCCTCTTCCTCGATCCAGTATTCGCCGCGGTAATCGATGTGCGTTTGCAGACGGCGCCCGCGGCCGACGAACTCGTTGATCGAATCGAGCGTGTCGCTGATTTCGTCGATCGTTTCGCTGTCG
>CALBTQ010000384.1 GCA_937967875.1 uncultured Pseudomonadota bacterium | reverse complement strand
CCCACCGAGACCTACACTCTTTCCCTACACGCCGCTCTTCCGATCTTTCTTGCAGCGTAGTTTGTCGATCAAGCCCAGCACTTCATAACACTGCGGGTAATGGGCAAGTTGCTCGAACGGCGGAATGGCCGCCATCGCCTCGGCGAAAAATTCGAAATGCGCCGCGCGCAGCTCCTTGCGCAGTTCGCGAGCCAGATCGGCGATTTTTCCCTGACGCCCGAAACAATCGTCGCAGCAGATGCCGCAGAACGTTACTACCCGGTGTTCCTTTTTCATCGCTGGAAACTCCTCTTATGTGTGCCCTACCATATAGCAAAAACCGTCGGGCTTGTAATGCCCTCGTCCATCAATGCTACAATTCCCTCGCAACCATGCGGGAGAAGTCGATGAAATATATTATTACGATAATCATTCTCGGCCTGTGTCTGACCGGCGCGTTCTCATGCGGCGATTCGTCCGACGAAACCGAGGAGACCGACGACAACGGCGACGACGGCGATTGTGCGGACGTTCCGGACCTCTACATCAACCAGTTCAGCGTGCTGCATTACAACTCGATCGGCGGCGCTTTCCAGATCGAAAACATCACCATCTGCAACGGCGGCGGCGCCGGCGCGGACGCGAACCATCGCTACGGCGCCTACCTGTCGACGAGCGCCGACGGTGCCGGAGAATTTTATACCGTGTTCGAATCGGGCACGCTGGCGGGCATTTCCGCGGGCGACTGTCAGACGTTCGGCGCCGACACGACCGTGCCCGGCATCCCGCCGGGCTACTATTACATTTACATGTTCGTCGACATCGACGACAGCATCGCCGAGTGCAACGAAGGCAACAACGCCGCGCGCTCGGACGATGCGCCCTATTTCGGTTAGCGCGACGGTTGCCGTTTCTTTTGACCTTGTGATATCGTTTAGAAACTCGACATCCGCAACGTTCGACAATCGGAGGAAACATGCTGCGTTCCGGCAATCCGGCGTTGGGCGACAAAACGTTTACGACCGTCGCGGCCTTCGACGCGCCCAGCGACGTAATGACGTTGCAGGGAGCGGTCAACAAATCGTTCATCTTGCTTTTCCTGGTCGTGCTGGCCGCCGCCATGTCCTGGATCTATCTGCCCACGCTCGTTCCGCCGGAAATCATGCTGACGACCATCACCGTCATTTCGGTCGTCGGCCTGATCGCCGCGATTTTCATCATCTTCAAAAAGGAAGTCGCGCCGGTGCTCGCCCCGGTCTATGCGCTGCTGGAAGGCGTGGTCCTAGGCCTGCTGTCGTTCTTCATGGAGATGGCCTACCCGGGCATCGTCATCCAGGCGGTCGGGTTGACCTTCGGCATTTTCTTCACGCTGTTGATCATCTACAAAGCACGGATCATCCCGGTCACCGAAAACTTCAAACTGGGCATCGCCGCGGCCACCGGCGGCATCATGATCCTCTATCTGGTGAACTTCGGCATGCGCTTGTTCGGCTCGGCGGGGATCGGCTTCATTCACGAATCGGGCTGGCTGGGCATCGGCTTCAGCCTGTTCGTGGTGGTCATCGCTTCGCTCAACCTCGTGCTCGATTTCGACTTCATCGAAAAAGGCGCGGAAATGAACGCGCCCAAATACATGGAATGGTACGCGGCGTTCGGTCTGATCGTCACGCTGGTCTGGCTGTACATCGAAATTCTGCGCCTGCTCAGTAAGCTGCGCCGTCGATAGACGCGGCTCATGCAACCATAAAAAAGGCGGCCCATGCGGACCGCCTTTCGCGTTTAAAATATTGGCTTACTCGTCGCGGCTGAGAATGAACAACCGCACGAGGGTGAGGATCGACGCCAGCGTTGCGGCCACGTAGGTCATTGCCGCGGCCGACAGCACCTTGCGCGCGCCGCCGATTTCCTCGGGGTGCAGCGCGCCTGAACTTTCCAGCACGCCCAACGCGCGGCTGGACGCGTTGAACTCGACCGGCAACGTCACCAGATGAAAAAGCACCGCGAAGCTGTAGAGCACGATGCCCACGGTGATCAGCGGTTTGATGCCGAACAAAAATCCGCCGATCAGCAGCGGGAACAGCATGCCCGAACCGAGATTCGCCACCGGCACAAGTTTCGCGCGGATCGTCATCGGCAGATAGCGGTCGCGATCCTGCAGCGCGTGCCCGGCCTCATGCGCGGCCACGCCCAACGCGGCGAGGCTCGGCGAACCGTACACGCCTTCCGACAAGCGCAGCACCTTCGCGCGCGGATCGTAATGGTCGGTCAGGTTGCCCGCGACCGGCTCGATCGCCACATTGCTCAGCCCCGCCCGGTCCAGCAGATACCGCGCCGCTTGCGCGCCGGTCATGCCCGACGCCGCACGGATCTGACTGTACTTTTTGTACGCCGAGCGCACCTTCGCTTGCGCCCAGATGCCCAGAATGATCGCCGGGATCAGCAAAATCATCGTCGGGTCCCAGAACAGGAAACCAGTCGAAACCGGATCCATCGAACATCACCTCCTCGTTTTGTTCAGAGGAAAATTAACCATCGCCCGTCGCGTTGGCAAGACCGCGCCTTCGCCGCACTATATAGAATGTTATTGGATAATAATCATGCGGGTGCACCCTTCCCCTGTTAATGAGACAATCGTGGCACGCCAAAGGTTCAAGAAAAAAAGGTCAGGAAAGGCATCGGCTGGTCCTGGATGCCCGCCTGCGTGGGCATGACAATCCTCTCCGTCATCCTCGCTTGACGAGACTGTCGATAAATGCGCCGTCAGGCGACCAGTAGCCCCTTTAGGGGCGATAGAGGGTAGCCCGACCCGTGAGCGTCGGGCAAATAATTCAATTCCCGCAGGGGCGCACTTAACGTTTCTGCCGCCCTAAAGGGCTTGTTGAAAATGGGCCATTCTCTCCTGGGGCTTACGCCCCAGGCTACATTCTGTCGCCTCTGGCGAGGCTTACGGAAAACGAAACCTTCGAGCCCCGTCAGGGGCGATAGAGGGTAGCCCGACCCGTGAGCGTCGGGCAAATAAT
>CALBTQ010000383.1 GCA_937967875.1 uncultured Pseudomonadota bacterium | reverse complement strand
CCGAGATCTACACTCTTTCCCTACACGACGCTCTTCCGATCTGGCGCAACTCATCTCGACGATCAAGGGCTATCACGGCCATACCGGCTTTTCGCTGGCAGCCAACGGCAAGGAACATTATCGCCATTATTGCGATCCGCTGATTCCCGAGTTCGTCTTCGTGCCCTTCAACGATTTGGCGGCGATGGAGCGGGCGGCTTCGGAAAAAACCGCCGCGATCATCGTCGAGCCGATCCAGGGCGAGGCGGGCATCTTCGTGGGCGCCGACGAATACCTGCGCGGCCTGCGCGCGCTGTGCGACCGGCTGGGCATCGTGCTGATCTTCGACGAAATCCAGACCGGCTTCGCGCGCACGGGCAAGTTGTTCGCCTGCGAGCACGCCGGCGTGACGCCCGACATCATGACCGTGGCCAAGTCGATCGGCGGCGGGCTGTTCCCCAACGCGGCGGTGCTCTATCGCGCGTTGCCGCACCTGGTCGACTATGTCGAGCGCCGTCCGCACTTCCACCTCTCGCCTGACGGCGGCAGCGACCTGGCGTGTCGCGTGTCGCTGGCGGTGCTCGACTTCATCGTGGAAAACAAGCTGTGGGAGCACGTCGAAAAAATGGGCGCGCGGCTGCAAGGGGCGTTGCGCGATCTACAGCGCGAGAACCCGAAAATCATCAAGGAGGTGCGCGGTCGCGGTTTGATGATCGGCATCGATTACCTGCATGAGTTCATGGGCCCGATGATGGCCGACGCGCTGGCGCAAAACGGCGTCTTCGCCGCCTACAGCGGCAACGCGCCGCAGGTGATGCGCTTCATGGTGCCGTTGGTGGTCACCGACGAGGAAATGGATCACCTCATCGCGATGATCCGCCGCGCGGTCGCTTCGATGAAAAAACTGCTGCCGCTGATGCTGCCGGCTGCGAAGTTCCCGCCGCTTTTAAAACTGCTCAATAGCGAAAAGGTGCAGACCTCGCTGTTCAGTTGGCTGCGCGCGATCGAAGACCTGGTCGCCGGCAAGGGGGTACGCTGATGAAGACAACCAATCGCGCCACGACCGATCTGCAACGCGACTACGGCAAGCTGATCAACGCCGCGCACATTAAGTGGCTCAAGAGCGTGGGGCTGGATATCGTCGAGGCCAAACGCGACGGCGCGTACGTTACCGACCTGGACGGCAAACGCTACCTGGATTGCTATTCCAACGCGGGGACCTTCAATCGCGGGCGGCTGCAAGCCGACGTGGTGGCCGAACTGCGCACGGCGATGCGCGAAACCGACCAGGGCAACTTCCCGATGATCTCGCGCGAAAAGGCCCGGCTGGCGGGCGCGTTGGCCGAGTTCGTCGGCGGCGAGCTGGAGTGCACGGTCTACTCGGTGATGCGCGGCGAGTCCTTCGACTTCGCCTGTAAGCTGGCACGCGGTTTTACCGGCCGGCCCAAGCTGGTCGCGGTGGACGGATCGTGGTTCGGCGAAACCGGCTTCGCGCTGAGCCTGTCGACCCGCGACGATAAAAACGACTTCGCGCCGTTGGTGCCGCAAACGCAGATCATCCCCTTCGGCGACGTGGACGCGGCGCGCGCGGCGATCGACGACCAAACCGCCTGCCTGCTGCTTGAACCGCTGCAAACGGAAAACGGCTGCCGCGAAGCCTCGCCCGAATACCTGCGCACGCTGCGGCAGATCTGCAACGCCGCCGGCGCCCTGCTGGCGCTCGACGAAACGCAGACCGGCCTGGGCCGCACCGGCGTCAAATTCGCCTATCAGCGCACCGACGTCGCCCCCGACATGCTGCTGGTCGGCGAGGCGCTGGGCGCGGGCGTGTTTCCCATCGCCGCGACGATCTTCACCCAACGCATCAACGCGTTTATGAACGCGCATCCGCTGATTCACCTGTCGACCTTCGGCGGCTCGGACCTGGGTTGCCGCGTCGGCGCGAAAGCGCTGGCCGTGTACGCCGAACGCAAGCCGTGGGAAAACGCGGCGCGCCTGGGCGGACGGTTGCAGGAGGAACTCTCCGCGCTGACCGGCGGCGTGTTGCAGGCCGTGCACGGACGCGGCTTGCTGTGGTCGCTGACGTTCAAGACGCCGGCGCAGGCCGTCCGCGCCAACAAGCTGCTGGCCGCCAACGGCGTGCTGGCCGTGCCCGGCGCGGTGGCGAAAGACACGGTCGTGCTGCGCCCGAGTCTGCTGCTGACCGACCGGGACGTCGACGCCCTGGTGCGCGCGGTGAAAAAGACGCTGACGGAGATGAAACCCAAAGCGCGAGCAAAAAAATGAAGGCGCTGTACTTCGACAATTCCCTGACCAAGGTGGTCGCGCTCAAGGCGCTGTCGGTCTTCGACAAGTACGCGGCGTTGGGCAAGCTGTCGCCGTCGCAATACGCCGAGGTGCCCGAGCCGACGCCGCCCAACGCGCGTTGGCTGAAGATCCGCAACCGCTCGTGCGGCCTGTGCGGCACCGACGTGCATTTCCTGTTCATGGAAATGGACCCGGGCGTGTTCGCCGCGGCGACGCCGGGCATCAAGCGCAAGTTTCTGGGCCACGAGCTGGTCGGCGAGGTGATCGAGGCCGGCGCCGAGGTCGACACCGTTGCGGTCGGCGACCGCGTGGCGATGCGCATCGACTGGCCCTCGTGCTTCCAGTTGGAAATCGACCCGCCCTGCCTGCGTTGCGCGGAGGGCAGCTACATGCTCTGTGAAAATCTCGGCAAAAAGGAATTGCCCGACGGCAACACCGGCGGCGGTTTCTCGCCCCGGATGATCATGCACCGCACGCAGCCGTTCAAGATCCCGCCCAAGCTCAGTCATGAGCGCGCGCTGCTGCTGGAGCCGACCGCCAGCGCGCTGCACGGAGTGCTGCGCCGGCCGCCGCGCGACGGCGACAAGGTGCTGGTCGTCGGCGCGGGAACGATCGGCCTGCTGACCGCGGCGATCGTCAAGGCGCAGACGCCGGGGGCGAAAGTGGGCGTCGTGGCGCGTTACGATTTCCAGGCGCGCATGGCCGAGCGGCTCGGCGCGGACCGGGTGTTTCTCGGCGCGAAAAACCTCTACGCGCAACTGGCCGAATACAGCGGGGCGAAGCATTACAAAGCGCCGCTGGGCAACGAGATCCTGCTGGGCGGGTTCGACGTGGTGTACGACACCGTGGGCAACGACCGCAGCCTGCACGACGCGTTGCGCTGGGCGGCCGGCGGCGGGCACGTGGTGCTGATGGGCATCAACTTCAAGCCGGGTAAGATCGACTACTCGCCGATCTGGAACCAGGAAGTGACCGTCAGCGGCATGAACTGCCACGCCGGGGAGCGCGGCGGCAAAAATTCCTTCGAATTGGCCGCCAAGCTGCTGGCCAAGGACGACTTCGCCGTCGAGAATTTAATCACACACCGCTTCCCGATGCATCGCTACCAGGACGCGGTGAAGGCCTTTCTCGACAAAGGACGCGAGCAGGCGATCAAAATCGTGCTCGATCACGAATAGAGGAAAGGACGCAAGATGAAAACGCGGATCACCGAACTGTTCGGCATCAAGTACCCGATTCAATGCGGCGGCATGCTGTGGCTGGCCAAGCCGGAATTGTGCGCGGCGATCAGCAACGCCGGCGCGATGGGCAATCTCACCTCGGGCAACTACGACACCGGCGACGAATTCCGCGCGGCGGTCGATCGCACGCGCGAGCTGACCGATAAGCCGTTCATCGTCAACATCACGACCATGCCTTCGATCCGGCTGCCGATCGAGCTGTTGCAGGAGTTCTTCACCGTCTGCTGCGAGAAAAAGGTGACGGCGATCGAGATCGCCGGCGCGCCGGTGGACACGTTCCTGGGTCCGCAGTTCCTGCCGATGGCCAAGGAGGCCGGGGTGAAGGTGCTGCACAAGATCGGCACGGTCAAGCACGCGGTGCACGCGCAGAAGGTCGGCTACGACGCGGTGACCATCGCCGGCTTCGAAGAGGGCGGCTTCCCGCACAAGGACAACGTGGCGACGATCGTGCTGGTTCCCAAGGTCGTCGAGGCGGTGGACATTCCGGTGCTGGCCGCCGGCGGCATGGTCGACGGCAAGAGTCTGGCCGCGGCGCTGGCGTTGGGCGCGGACGGCATCATGATGGCCACGCGCTTCTTGGCGACGACCGACAGCGGCGTGCATGAGAACATCTACCGGATGATCCTGGACGCGACCGAGCGCGACACCACGCTGGCGCTGCGCAAACTGCTGGGACAGTTCGGCCTGCAGGTGCGCGCGTTGCGCAACGACATCATGAAGAAGATCGAAGAGGTCGAGGCGCGCGACGGCGATTTCTCCGAGCTGTTCCCGCTCATCAGCGGTCAGCGGGCCAAGGAGGTCTGGCAGAACGGCGAGGCGAACCTGGCGATGCTCACCGTCGGACAGTCGATCGGCCGCATCAACGACATTCCGACCGTCGCGGAGCTGGTCGAGCGCATCATGCGCGAGGCGCGCGAAACGCTGCAAAAATCGCTGGCGCAGTTGGCGGAATGACGCGTCAGGCCGGCGGAAGTCCGTTTTCCTGGAGATAATCCGCGACGACTCCGCCGGTCAGCGACGTGCCCCAGGCCTCGTTGAGGATCGCGGCGGCCAGGTCCGCGCCGGAAATCATGTCCACCACTTCGTTCATCTCGAACAGCACCAGGCGCGGATCGGTCAGGTCCAACAGGCGCTGAACGAACCAGTCCACGTCATAGTGCGCCGCTTGCAACGCACGCACATTTTGCGCGAAGGCCAGCAGCACGTACCATTCGAAGAGGTTGTAGATGTACTGCCCGTCGTCGAGCAGGTGAGACATCATGAACGTCGACGAAAAGAGAAAATAGGACAGGTACTCAAACTGATCGTCGTCGAACAGACCGTGGTCCATCGGCAACGTCAAATAGTCGATCGGCGCGGTGCGCTGATACCAATAGCCGGTCGCCACGTCCGGCCGCGCGTCGGCCAGCGCATAGGACATGGTCACGGGCACCAGCGTGTCCCACTCGTCGTGCACCAGCAACAGCGGGCAGGAAATTCCCTCGGCGACCGCGGCGAAGGAAAACAGCGAGTAATCGGCCTGCGCGTCGTCCGGCGCACCGCCCGCACCCGCTTCGATGCGCCGCAGATAGGGCTCGAAAAACTCATCGTAATCGGCGGCGATCGACGCATCGGGAATCTCGTCGTGCAAGCCGGTCAGGTACTGATGAAAGGTGACGAAGTCGTAAGGCGGCGCCGTGGCGACTATTCCACGCACAGTGATTTCCGTGGGCGCGTAAACCGCCGCATGAATGGCCTCCCACGCGCCCCACGAGTCGCCGCTGGTGAGAATGCGCGCTTTGTCGGCAGTCGGTTCCTGCGCGAGAAAACGCATGCCGGCGATCATGTCGTGACGGTCATTTTCGATGTCGCCGCCGGCGTAAAAACGGCCGAACACGTGCAGCACGCCGATGCCGTTGGTCAGAAACAACCACGACAATTCGCCGTAATACTCCGGTTCGTAGAGCTGATAGAAAATGTCCGAGCTGCCCTCGTGGTAGGCGGGGCCGTTCTCGTCCGGCCAACTGTAGCCCACGTCGGCGCCCGGGCGCGCGGCCCATTTTTCGTCGATCGGATCGCCGGACCAATCGATGCCGTCGTAAGGCGCGGCCGCCAGAATCACCGGACCGGCCGTTTTGGCCGGCGGCGGAAAATACTGCGCGTAGGTAAAGCCGCCGTCCTCGTTGCTCAGACGCAACAACTGATATGAGAAAACGTTGCCGTCCGCGTCGACGTACTCGCCCTCGCCCAGCACCGTGACGGTAAATTTGAAATCGTCGGTGTCGTCGTCGCTCGCATCGTCGTCATCGGTTGCATCGTCATCGGAGGATGAATCGTCGCCGTTGCAG
>CALBTQ010000382.1 GCA_937967875.1 uncultured Pseudomonadota bacterium | reverse complement strand
AGATCGTATTCGGTGACTGGAGTTCAGACGTGTGCTCTTCCGATCTTGGTCGGATGGATCATGCCGTTGTTGATGGTGACGATCGTGCTGCTGGCGCTGTTCAAACCGGCGTTCATTTTCGTCAGCGAAAAGGGCCCGGGTTCGATGCATGCGGCGATCGGTATTTCGTTGTTGGTCGGTTTGCTGATCGGTTTCATCGCGCAGCGCACGCGTTTTTGCACAATGGGCGCGTTGCGCGACGTGATCATGCTGCGCGACAGCCATTTGCTGATCGGCGTGCTGGCCCTGGTCGTGGTTGCGTTCGGGGTCAATCTGGCGCTGGGTCAGACCAAATTCGGGATGACCGCGATGCCGGTGGCGCACAGCAATCACGTGTGGAATTTCCTCGGCATGACCCTGGCGGGATTGGCCTTTGCGTTGGCCGGAGGCTGCCCGGGCCGGCAGTTGTTTTTGGCCGGTGAAGGCGACGGCGACAGCGGGGTCTTCGTTCTGGGGATGATCGTCGGCGCGGGGATCGCGCACAATTTCGCCCTGGCCGGCGCGCCCGACAAGTTGGTCGAAGGCGTGTTGACGGTCGGCGGGCCGGGCCTGAACGGGCAGATCGCCGTGGTTGTCGGCCTCGTGTTTTGTGTGGTGCTGGGCTTCGCCCTGCGCGAAAAAATGGACTAAGGAGAAGCGACGATGAAATCCATCGATGTACGCGGCTTGAGTTGTCCCGAACCGGTCATTCGCACGCGCAAGGCGTTGCAGGAGTTGCCGGCGAACGAATCGCTGGAGGTGCTGGTGGAAACTGTGACCTCGCGCGAGAACGTCAAGCGCACGGTCGGCCAGCTTGGGTATAAGGTGAAGGTCGAAGCGATCGACGACGGCTTCCGGTTGTTGATCGGCAAATAGACGGTTACGAGGTGGCGCATGGCCGATGAACAATGGGCGGTGGTGCTGTTTCATTCGAGCAACCACGCCGTTCGGGCGGAAAAGCTGCTGACGCGGGCGAACCTGAGCGTCAAGCTGATGCCCGTACCGCGTCACCTGAGCAGCGATTGCGGTTTTTGTGCGCGTATTCGACGCGACGACCGTGCGGCGGTGGAAACGCTGTTTGCCGAGCGTCGCGTCGAGTACAGCGCCATTTGCGATGTGTAATTACCGAGCGGGCGCGGGCATGGTATTGCCCGCGTGCTGTTCGAGCATGGTCACCATGTCGGCGGTGGGTTCGTTGACCGTCGCGTCGTAGGGCCGCGCGAACACCTCGTCCGGTTGACTTTCCTCCAGCGCGATCCACGTTTCGGTGACCACGTTGTTCACCTGCCGGATCTTGCCGCCCAACCGCGCATAGGCGCCGCGGAAATACAGCGGATTGCTTTGCGCATACCAGTTGGCCTCGGCCAGAATCTCGCCGTCGGACTCGCAACGCGTGCCGTAGGTTTTGTCCATGTACCAAGTCCAATTGCGAATGACGTTGTTGTACAAATCGACCTGACCGTAGCGCAAATACGGATGCCGTCGCCCGGTGTTTTCAAACAGGTTGTGGTGCAGCGTGACGCGGATGTCCTTGTCTACGCTCGCCGGCGCGTCGCCGTTGCCGAAGAGCAGCACCTTGTCGTGGTTGGTGAAGCGGCACCACGAAATGGTGATGTCGCCGCTGCCGAAGATGATCGAGATTTGCTCGTCGGGCAGATCGGTCTGGAAGGGCATCATGCCCGCGCTGTCGAAAAAGCAATGGAAGATGACGATGTCGCGGCTGCCCTCGTGGATCTGGATGCTGTCGGCGCCGAGGGTCGACATGTCGCGGAAGGCGAGGTTCATCAGCACGATGTTCGTCTGCGCCAGAATGCGAAAGCCGTTGTCGGTGACGGTCACTTCGCGGCCGCGCGCATCCAGCGTGATGTCCGAGGGTAGGTCGAGCACGCTTTGCAGCGAGATCTCGCCGTCGACGGCAAAGCGGACGATCGTCGGTCCCGTCGCGCCGGTCAGGATGTCGCGCAACGTGCCCGGGCCGCTGTCGTCCAAGGAAGTGACCGTTTGCACGTCGCCGCCTTCGCCGCCGGTGGCGTCGCGGCCGAAGCCGTCGAAGTCGGTGTCGTAATCGGGTTCGAGCGGTGCGTAGGTGTCGTCGTCGGCCGTGTCGTCGTCAATGATATCGTCGTCGAGGAAATCGTCGTCGAGCGTGTCGTCATCGTCGACTTGATCGTCGTCGGTCGCATCGTCGTCCAAGTCGTCGTCCACGGCATCGTCATCGGCGTCATCATCCGCCATGTCGTTGTCGTCGTTATCGTCGTCATCGTCGCCGCAGGCGAGCGGCAGGGCGAGCAGCAGACCAATCATGAACAATATTTGAATGGTGCGACGGATCATTAATGCACTCCCGGCAATCAACAGCAGGGCGATTATACAGGCGCCGGAAGGAAAATTCATGGGCAAACCACACCGAGTCGGTTGCTCTTTTCATCGAAACACTGATAAATAGGAGTCTATTTAAAAAAGGAAAATACAAGCGGCATAACAGTGCGGCGATAGCCAACCAACTATGGGGAGAGGAGTTTGCTGATGGCGAATATGCAGAAGGCGATCGAAAGCAAAATCGAACAAATCCGGCGGGAAGCGGGCGGCGAAAAAGCGGTAGTGGCTTTGTCGGGCGGCGTCGATTCATCGGTAGTCGCGGTGCTCGGCCATCGAGCGTTGGGTGACAAGCTCACCTGTTTGTTTGTCGAAAACGGCATCATGCGCGAAGGCGAGGCCAAACAGGTCAAGGAGATGTTCGCCAAGCTGGGCATCAAGGTGCAGGTGCTCGACGCGAAAAAAGAATTTTTCGCCGCGCTGGCCGGCAAGACCGACCCGGAGATCAAACGCCAGGCGATCACCGATACGTTCTATGCCGACGTGTTTTCCAAGTTCGTCAAGAAAAAGAAGATCAGATGCCTGCTGCAGGGCACGATTCTGACCGACATCGAAGAAACGAAAGCCGGCATCAAACGGCAGCATAACGTGCTGGCGCAATTGGGCATCGACGTGGAGAAGGAATACGGTTACCAGGTGATCGAGCCGTTGCTCGACCTGCGCAAGGACGGCGTGCGCGAACTGGCCAAGGCGCTCAAGTTGCCGCGGTCGATCTGGGATCGCATTCCTTTCCCGGGACCGGCGCTGGCCGCTCGCGTGATCGGCGAAGTGACTCCGGCCCGGGTGGCCAAGGTGCGCAAAGCGACCGCGATCGTCGAACAGGAATTGCAGACCAGCGGCGCGTTCCAGTATTTAGCCGTGTTGATGAACGATCAGGCCACCGGCATGAAGGGCAACAAACGCCTGTTCGCCGATATCCTCGTCGTGCGCTGCATCGAATCCAAGGATGCGCGCAAGGCGACGCCGACGCAGTTGTCCTGGGCCAAGATGAACAAACTGGCCAAACGCTTGTATACGGAAATTCCCGGCGTGGCGCGGGTGCTCTACGACATCACCCCCAAACCGCCGGCCACGGTGGAATTCATTTAACACTAAGGCGGAGATGCAAAAGACGGGGCCGGTCGATCCGGCCCCGATTTTTTTAACGGAAGCGGAAATTGATCGTCGTGTCGTCCGTGATCGTTTGCTGCTCGGTCGCCAGCGGAATCAGGTTGTTGCATTCGGTCGGCAAGAACTCGAGATTGTATGTTGCGGCCGGCAGCCAGGTCGAGTACTCGCCGGCGGCGTCGGCGTAAACTTCGGCGAAAACAAACATGTCGTCGAGCGAATCGATTTCCGCGTCGTAAAAGGCGCCGGCGTATTGATACGGCGTCGAATCCCAATTGCGGATCGTGCCGTCGATCGCGTAGAGCGTAAAGTCGATATCCTGCGTCAGGTCGTCGCTTATGGTCAGCGAGGGCACGTACTGCGACCAGTAGATGAGCAGGTAATCGTAGTGAATCAGGTCGCTGGTCGTATAGCTTTGGTACAACGGCTGCACGGAATATGTGCCGTAGGGCACGACGTCGCTGTATAGGCCGGTGGCCGGATCGAGGTCGATCTGGCGTACGATGTTGTAGTCGTCGTCGAGCAGATTCACCGCGGCGAAGCTGTAGAGCGCGGGGTAGTAATCGGTCAGCGGATCGCCGTTGATCGTCATTTCGCCGTCGAGCGTGGCGTAGCCGCCGGGGAAAGCGAAGTCGCCGACGGCGTCGGTGGAGACGGTGACGTCGAAGTCCGTTTCCGTATACGGGTAGGGCGAGGTTCCCGGCGGCGTGAAGTCGAATTGGTAGTAGCCGGTCGGCAGGTCGACATGGTACTGGCCGCTTCCGTCGGTGGTGGCCGTGAAGCTGACCGCGCCGTCGCCGGATGAGCCGTCGATCTCCACGTCGGCGAACGCGGCCCCGGAGTAATCGGTGACCGCCGCGTACAACTCGATCACCGAGACGTTTTTAACCGGCAGCGTTGTCGGTCCGGTGACGCCGACGGTGCCGGTGAATTCGGTTTTCAGATCGACCGAGAAAACGGCGCCCGTCGTATCGTTGTAGTTAATTTCCAATTGTTGCTGGTAAGAACCGGTCGGAGTGTAGATGATGGCGCTGCCGTCGGTGTATTCCCAGTATCGTACGCGGTGCGTCGCGTCGTATAGAGTCATGGCGCCGCTGACGTTCTGGTAGCGTATGGTTGGCGTCTCGCCGTTGATCGTGAACGACGTGTTAACCGCATTGGCCGAGGAGATTTGCGCCAGCGTCACGTTTTTCGTGGTGGCGGCGGAAATGGACAGCCCGTCTTCGAAATACGGCAGCACGTCGAAAAAGACGTCGTACACGTCGACGCTGAAGGTATACGTGCCCGCCGGGACAGTTATTGAGTAATCGCCGGCGGCGTCGGTGTAGTCGTAGTATTCGAAGAGCTCGGTGTAGACGGATGTCGTTTCAACCGGCGCCTGGAACATTTGCACCTTTTGATACTGCACGGGATCGGGCGTGTGATTGACCACGTTGCCGTCGACCTCGTACACCGCGTGGTTGACGTCGTAGGATTGATCGGCGTTGACGTTCAGCCCGGCGGACAGACGCGTCGTGTATTGGAAATATTGGTAGGTGCTGTTGTTGTAGCCGGTCCATAAAATCCACACTTCATACGTGCCGCCCAACAGACTGGCGCAATAATTCGGATCGCCCGGATCGACATCGAAGTCCGGCCACACGGTGGTGATCTCCTGGGTGGTTGTGTCGACGAAGGCCAGACGGCAACTAAAATAACCCATGGCGCCCAGACCCCACTGCTCGGAGATGTTGGCCGAGTCGTTGACCGTCACCGTGCCCGAGATGTTGAAGATCTCCTCGTGTGTCGGGTAGGTGTCGTCGTCGCCGGTATCGTCGTCGGTCGTGTCGTCGTCGATCGTGTCGTCATCGATCGTGTCGTCGTCGGTCGTGTCGTCGTCGCCGGTGTCGTCGTCGATCGTATCGTCGTCGATCGTATCATCATCAGTTGTGTCGTCATCGGTCGTGTCGTCGTCGGTCGTGTCATTATCGTCGTCGTCGACATCGTCATCGGTGTCGTCATTGTCATCGTTGTCGTCGTCGTCATCATCGTCGCCGCAATCGCAGCCGACGAGCAAAGCGAAGATTAAAATCGACAATGAAAATAAAAATACAGTGATGGAGAATTTCTTTTCCATAACCCTCTCCCCAATGAAAGGTTGCACACCGGTCATTATTGAAAAATACGAATAATTTGGCAATTGCTTATTCGTCGCCGCGGCAGGCGATGAAAAAGCCCCTCGCAAGGAGGGGCTGTTCGAATCGCGGTTTGGCTGTTCAGTGCGACGGCGTGAGGACGATCGAGCCGGCGGCGCGGTTTTGGATGACGTTGAAGTTCATTTCCATCGAAATGCCGTCGCCGCACAGGAACATGTCGAGCTGGTCGTCGAAATGCGGCGACGCCGGGCGGCCGCTTTGCCCGCCGGGCAGCGACATTTTCGATCCGGGCAGGTCGTTGAGGTCGACCATGATGCGCAACACCGGACCGTACTTGACCGGGAAGGAATGCATCTGTAAGCGCTGCGACTGGTGTTTGAACAATGTGGTGTTCACGCCTTGCGTGGGCGCCGGACGATTGACCAGATCGGCCAACGCTTTCTGCGAGCCGAAGGGATGCTCGATGACCGTGGGCGCCACGCGCTGCCAGGTCCAGGTGTTAATGTCCTCGCCGTAAACAGCTTTCATCGCGGTTACGCCGTCGACGAACGCGGCG
>CALBTQ010000381.1 GCA_937967875.1 uncultured Pseudomonadota bacterium | reverse complement strand
ATACGAGATCGTATTCGGTGACTGGAGTTCAGACTTGTGCTCTTCCTATCTATCGGATGAGCCAATCTTTGCCCCCGGCCGGTCTGGTCGAAATTCGCAATTTCCTCATCAATCATCAATGCGCTCCCACTCCCTGGGAAAAGCCCGATCATGTCGTCGATCGTCTGTATGCGGCGCTGTGTGACAAGCGGCGCGACGAGCGCTTCTGGCACGACCTACGCGAACTGATGAATCGTCTGGAGGATGAGCGGTTCCACGGCGAGGCGATCGCCGGTGCACAGGTGCTGACGGTGGGTTCGCTGGACAAGCTTATCGACGATCTGCGCCGTTCGCTGCCGGACAACGGCAACGGCAACGGGAACGGGAACATGAAAAAGTGGCTCGGCCATTCGCTGTGCGCGACCGCGCTGCTGGCGTTTCTGGTGCTGGGCGCCGCGGCGACCCTCAACGACAACGGCGGCAGTCGACAGGCCGCGCTGTCGTCGGTCAATCACGTTCAGGCGACGATGCTCGTCGACGGCGGGGCGCAGTTCAACGACGTTGCCCCGGCCGACGAACTGCTGCAGGTGATCAACCAGGCGAACGTCTCCAACAAGGTGAAAAGCGATCTGCTTTCCTGCCTGCCGGAGTTGGACGCGGCTTATCGCGCGGCGCTGCTCGACAAATTCCAGGTCATGGACGATGTGCAACTCGCCTCTTTCCTCGAAACGATGAGCCAGACCGACGGCGTGCGCAATCACGGCTTCGGGGCGATGTCGGCCGACAACGGCGGCGCGGCGGGATCGAGCGACGCGGCCGGCGGTGGAATGAGCGGAGGTTGCGGTTGCGCCGCCGACGATGACGACGACGATGACGACGACGATGACGACGACCACAACAACTACGGCGACGATGACGACGACAACAATAAAATCGACTGCGAAACCGCCTGGAACTTCTTCGACGAATGCGGCTTCTCGCTGACCGATATGAACGGAACAGCGTATACCGTCGAGGACATTGTTTCCTGGTGCGAAGACGGCGAGGATTTCTATGGCCGCGACGCCTACTACTGCCTGGTCGACTACTTGGGTAATTGCGATGTCGCGTCCGATTGCATTGACGATGCGCTCAACAACGAATACGACGACGATTCGGCCGACGACGACGAGTATTACGATGACGACGACGATCACTAAGTCGATTCGCTCGTAATATTTATCGTAATTGGAGGATAGACAGCAATGGATGACCAAAATTCGACCACCAGTCTGATCGAACTGCGTAACTTTCTGCGGGCCCGCAATTGCGCTCCGGCGCCCTGGGCCGGTCCGGAACACGTGATCGAAACGCTGTATGCGTCACTGCGCAACAAGCAAAACGACGAGGCCTTTTGGGCCGAGCTCAAGGAGCTGGTCGACCGTCTGGAAGACGAACGCTTCCGCCCGGATGCGCTGGCCGGAGCGCGGGTGCTGCCCGACGATTCGCTCGCGCGGTTGATCGACGACCTGCGCCGGTCGCTGCGCGCCAACGGCAACGGCAACGGTCATCGCTTCGGCTTGAAAAAGTGGCTGGGCCATTCGGTCTGCGCGACGGCGCTGCTGGCCTTTTTGGTATTGGGCACCGCCGTGACGCTGGGCGACAACGGCAATTCGCGCGCCGCGTCGATTCAAGATCAGGAACTGGTCGACGAGGCGTTGTTCACCGCCGACGACGAGCCGATCTTCGCCGACGAGGTAGCCGCGATCGTCGACGAGGAAAGCGAGCCGCTCGCCGAAGAGGAAGCGGCGATTCTGGAAGAGGAGCTTTTCGAATACGACACCGAAGTCGCCGTCGATCTGCTGGACGTCATTTCCTTTGCCGACGTGCCCAACCAGGTGCGGCAGGATCTGCTCGATTGCCTGCCGGAACTGGACGCCACCTATCGCGAGGCGTTGCTGGAAAAATTCCAGTACATGAACGACGCGGAACTGGCCAATTACCTCGAAGCGATGAGCCAATCCGAAGGTGTGCAGAAATACTTGAACGGCGAACTGGCCGGCGACGACGTCGACGAAGCGAACATGGAAGACGAAGCCGGCCACCGGGACCCCGTTCAACGAATGGTGGAAGATTTCGCCAACTGTTGCGGTTGCGGCCCAAGCGGCAACGACGACGATGATGATGACGACGATCACTGATCCTTGGTGATCGTCCTGACAGCATAAAAAACGGACGGAAAACGACTGTCTTCCGTCCGTTGTATCGTCGTTGAGGCGGACTATTCAAGCACGTGGATCTTCCGTTCGTGGCACATGTCCTTGAGGATCTTGGGCCAAACGGTTGTGCTGACTTCGCCCAGGTGCGCCTTGCGCAGCAGGTACATGTACGTGCGGCTCTGCCCGATGCCGCCGCCGATGGACAAGGGAATCTCGTCGTTCATGATCATCTTGTGATACGGCAGTTTCAGGAAGTGCATTTGGTTGGTGGCTTCCAACTGTTTGACCAGCGTTTCTTTGGTCACGCGAATGCCCATCGAGCTCAGCTCGTGGCGGCGTTTGGTCACCGGATTCCACACCAGGATATCGCCGTTGAGGCCGTGCATCATCTTGCCGTTTTTCTCGATCGTCTCGGTCCACCAATCGTCGTAGTCCGCGGCGCGCATCTCATGCGGGTATCCGTCTTCGAGCGTCCAGCCGATGCCGATGATGAAGACCGCCGGAAACTGCTGCAGGATCGCCGTTTCGCGCTGTTTGCGCGGCAGATCCGGGAATCGGTCGAGTATCTCCTCGGCGTGCAGGAAGGTCAGCTCGTCGGGCAGGCGCGGATACTTGTCGGTGTTGAGCTTGGGGTATTCGTTAAGCAGAAATTCCTCCGCGCCCTTGATCACCTTCCAGATTTTTTCGACCGTGCCGATCAGAAAATCGAGGTTGCGGTCGTGTACGGTGATGACCTTTTCCCAATCCCACTGGTCGACGTAGGCGCTGTGGTCGTGATCGAGGAAGTAATCCTTGCGCACCGCGAGCATGTCGGTGTTGATGCCCTGACCGGGCTTGCAGTCGAACTGCTTGAGCGCCGGGCGTTTCCATTTCGTCGCCGCCTGCACCACCTGCGCGTTGATCGGGTTCTGCCCGTGGTCATTGGAAATGTAAAATTCCACCGGCCCGCGCGACCCGTCGCGGTCAAGATAATCGTTGATTCCACTGTCGCGATCGACGATCAAGGGCGGGCGGACCATGATCAGGTTGAGTTCTTTGCCAAGATTGTCCTCGATGTAGTGCTTGACGGCAAACAACGCCTGCATTGTCTCCCGATGAGAAAGAAGCGGCTCGTAATCGGTGGGAAGCAAGGTTTTCAGTTCATCATAGGAACCGATGCCCGGACCGGCCAGGTCCGCCTTTTTATCCGTCATGGCGACCTCCTTGATGAAAATGATCTTGCTTAGCAATTACAAAGTAACAATACGCTGGTAATTGTCAAATAAGTCGGGAAAGAAACAAAAAGGCCGTCAGTTACCTTTTTTCGTCGGCGCTTTCATGATCCGGGCGTGCAATCCGGCGGGTAGGAAACGTGCAAATAACATCCCCAAGCGAATCGGCCAGGGAAATGCGATGTTCAGCTTGCGTTTGTCGATGCCGCGCAAAATGAACGTGGCGGCTTTTTCGGGTTTCCATAAAAAAGGCATGGGTGTGGTGTTCTTCGCGTTGATCGGCGTGTCCACGAAACCCGGGTGCACGGTCAGAAAATCGATGCCCCGCCCGTAATAGGTGCAGCGCATGCCCTCCAACGCGGCGCTCAGGGCCGCTTTACTGGCGCTGTAGGCGATGCCCTGGGGCATCCCGCGGTACGCCGCCAGACTGGACACGAGATCGGAAGAGCGTCGTGTAGGGAAAGAGTGTAGATCTCGGTG
>CALBTQ010000380.1 GCA_937967875.1 uncultured Pseudomonadota bacterium | reverse complement strand
GATCGTATTCGGTGACTGGAGTTCAGACGTGTGCTCTTCCGATCTAGGGAGATTTGGTTGCCGTTTCTTAACCTCTCCTGGGGGAGAGGATCGGGCGAAGCCCGGGGTGAGGGCAAAAAGAGACAACCAAATCACGGATAACTTGTCGGTTAAACCTATCTTCATATCCAAGGTTGGACAGGGTACCGGAAAATCGGTAAAATCCCGCCCCAGACACGATGTCCCGAATTCACAGAGGGCGGCAATTCATGAAAACACAATTGTTGATCGGCTTTTTCCTGTTGGTAGTGGCCGTGGGATTTTTTGCGTGCGGCGGCGATGACGACGACGACAACGACGATGGCGCGCCCGCCGACGACGATACGCTCGACGACGATGCGGTCGACGACGACACCTCGATCGACGACGACGATGACGACGATAACACCGCGCCCACCCTCTACGCCGGCGCCGCGAAAGTCGACGTGACGCCCGATTTCGACACGATGCTCGGCGGCTACGGCACGTACTTCCTGTTGCAAAGCTGGTGCCGCTGGTCGACCGGCGTGCACGATCCGCTGTACGCCACGGCCGTCGCCCTCAAGGACGCGGTCGGTCAAACGGTCATTCAGATCGCGGTCGATTCGGTCGGCTTGCTCAAAGACGACGTGCAGATCATTCGCGATCAGGTGGCCGCGCAAACCGGCTTATCGGCCGAGCAGGTGTTCGTCAGCGCCAGTCACAGCCACCAGACGCCCGACACCGTGGGGCTGTGGGGCGTAATCATTCCGCCCATCTCGGGCCGCATGCCCGAGTACATGGAACTGCTGCTGGGCGGCGCGGTCGAAGCGGGCGTGACGGCCTATGACGATCTGCGCCCGGCGTTCGCAGTGACCAACTCCGGCTTCGAGCCGAACTATCACTTCAATTTCCTGTGGGACAAGGACGACGACGCGATCACCGATTCGACGATGACCGTCCTGGGGCTGTACGAGGAAACGACCGGCAAGGTCATCGCCACGATGATGAACTGGGGCAGCCACCCGACGATTCTGCCGCCGGACAACACGCTGCTGTCGGCCGATTTCGTCGGCGGTTATTACGAGGCGATGGATGGCGATCTGGGCGGGGTGAATATGTTCCTGCAGGGCAACATCGGCGCGTCGGTGCGCTCGCAGAACACGTATCAGCCCTTCGAGCCCAGCCCGGACGGACAGGCCTGGGGCACCTGGGAAGACGCCTGGCGCGTCGGGCGCGGTCTGGCCGACACGGCGCAACTGCTGCTGGACGAAGGCGTGGAAATCGAGAATCCGATGATCCGCATCAAGCATCAGCCCGGCAGCTTCCTGTTCATGAATCCGTTCTTCTCGCTGGTCGGCAAACTCGGGCTGATCCCGCGCGACGTGCCCGCGATGGGCGAGTACGCCGACACGATCATCTCCGCCTGGCGGATGGGCCCGTTCACGCTAGCCACCGCGCCGGGTGAAGTGGTGCCCAAGCTCGGCCTGGAACTGCGCGACGTGATGACCGGCGATTACAAGATGATCGTCAACCTCGGCCAGGACTGGGTGGGCTACCTGATGTACCCGGAGATGTTCAACAACCTGTTTGTATATTTCGAATACTCGATGGTCTGCCCCAGCGGCCAGACCGCGCAGGGGATGATCGACGCCTACACCGCGCTGTTCGCCGATCCGAAATTCTAACCGACGCTTAAAACGAAACGGGCCGCCGGACCATGCCGACGACCCGTTTTTCATTTAATTCGTCTTATGCGCGGAAGCGTTCTTCCATCGACTTTTGCAGCAGGATGCGCCACTCGTAATCGACGCGCTTTTGGATCTCGTCCACTTCGTCCTGCTTCAGGTGGCGGAAACGGCCCTGGTACTTGAGGTACTCGACCACCGGGATCTCCTTGGGATCCACGTTGATGTGGTACTCCTCGCCGTTGAACACCTCGTACACCGGGAAGACCTTGGTGTAGGTCGCCAAGCGCGCCACTTCGATCGACTGCTCCGAGCTGATGCGCCAACCCGGGGGACACGGCGACAGAATGTGGATGAACTTGGTGCCGTAGATTTAGATCGGAAGAGCGTCGTGTAGGGAAAGAGGGTAGATCTTGGTGGT
>CALBTQ010000379.1 GCA_937967875.1 uncultured Pseudomonadota bacterium | reverse complement strand
TCTGTCGTCGTTGTCTTTGTCTTCCGCCGCGTCGTCGTCGTCGGTCGTGTACTCTTCGGTCGTGTCGTCTTCGTCGGTGACGTCGTCGTCATCGTCGTCGTCGCCCGCGGGAGGGATGATCGTCGCCCAGGTGGCCAGCGAGGCCGCCGCGACCTTGGTCATCTCCACCGAGTAGGTGATGTCCTGGCGTTCGAGAATGTCGTTGGTCGTGTGATACCCGTCGTCGTGCGACCAGTCGGTTTCGATCAGCAGCGCGCCCGGCACGCCCTTGTTGAGAAACGGCACGTGGTCGCTGCCCATGGCGCTGAACGCGCCGGTCATCACCAGTTCGGTGTAGGTCTGGCCCATCGCGCCGATCGTATATACCGCCTGCTGCTGCTCGGGCGTGCGCTTGGAGCCTTCCAGGTAGCCGCCCCAGGTATCGGCGTGGAACGAAATCATATCCAGCACGACAAAGCCTTTGAGCTTGTCGATCGAACCGTTATCGGCCATTGCGCGCGCCATCGCCGCGCTGCCGTACAATCCCAGTTCCTCGCCGCCGAAGGTGACGAACAAGATCGTGCCTTCGGTGTTCACATCGGCGAACAGGCGCGCCAGTTCCATCACCGCCGCGCTGCCGCTGCCGTTGTCGTTGGCGCCCGGGGCGTTGACGCAGGGATTCTGACTGATCGAATCCAGGTGCGCGCCGACCATGTACCAATCGTCGGGTCGCACCGAGCCGACCTTCTTGCCGATCACGTCGATGCCCTGCGCCCCTTCGCACAGATAGCAGTGGTTGTTGAACTGCAACTGCTCGACTTCCAGCCCCAACTCGGTGAAGTGCGCGGCCACCGCGTCTTTCGCATCCAGGTAGCTTTGCGTGCAGGCGTAGCGCGTGGGGAAGGTGGTCAGTTCGGTCAGCAACTCGGTGTAGGAATTCGCGTCGATTTGGCCGAGCAATTCCTCGATCAACGGATCGGGTTCGACCTTCTTGCCGTCGAGCGCGAAGACGACCGTCCGCGATTCGTTCGCCGGAGTAAGCATCACGTCCGGATGCGCCGCCAGATCGTCCGCGTCTTCGACCCACGCCAGTTGCCAACCGGCCGTTTCATACAGCGGGAAATAGCCCAACCGCGCCGCCGCCGGCCTCTTGTCGCGCACCAGATACAGCGCCCGCTTATCGATGTCCGTCGCCAGCAGTTCGCCCGCCGCGCAGGCCTCTTCGCCGATCAGCACAACGCGCTCGGCGAAGCGCAGTTGCACCGCTCCGGAGCAAGGCGGATCGGGCGTTTCGTCGTTCAGCAGCAATACATCGGCGCCCAGGGCCGTCGAGGCGAAGAAAGTCAGCAGCGCGATGAGCAACATCAGTCGTTTCATCCGTTCCTCCTTGGTGCGATTCCGCGCAACGATCGAAATAGTCTGCCCCCAATCGCGCCGGGCCGCAAGTGAACGCTCTCGGTTGACCTTTGCCCGCCCTTGAGGGATATCAATGGTTCATGAGTAAGACGCCGACCGCATCGCCCACGCCCGCCCGCCCGCGTCGCCGCCTGAGAAAGGCGCTGTTTGCCGCGGTCGCGGTCTTCCTTGCGCTGCTGGCGTTGACCGTGCTGCTCAAGGCGCTCGAAGCGACCGGCGTGATCGGCACGCAACGCCTCGACGATCGCGTCGCCTATCTGCCCGACAACTGGCTGAAGGTGAAACATCGCAAGGACGGCGACTGGTGGCGCATCCGCCACGGCGCCATGCTCAAGACGACCTTCACCGTGCCGCCGCCGCCCGAGACCGTGCGCCTGGTCGTTGTCGGCGGATCCTTCGCCATGGGCACGCCCTACGTGCATCAGAAAACGAACAAGGCCATCGGCCACGGCGGCATCCCCGATTGGCTGCGCGCCGAACTGCAAGCGCGTTTTCCGCAACGGCGCATCGAGGTGATCAACGCGGCCGGCGGCGGCATCAACTCCGGTCCGGTGCGCGGCATCGTCGAGCGCCTGGCGCGAGCCCGATCCGACGCGCTGATCGTCGCCACCGGCAACAACGAGGGTTTCGTGCCCGCGACGCGCTTCCACGAGGCGCTGCACGAATGGATCGTCTACCGCGCGTTGACCACCGCCTTGCGTCCGCCGCCGCCCGCTGCGCAACGCGAGTTTTTCATGCTGCAGGACGAGGACAACCGGGCGATCGAGCGGCGCTATCGGGAAAACATCGTCGCGATGATCGACGCGGCGAAACGTGAAAACGTGCCGCTGGTTTTGTGCACCATGCCCATCAACCTGTTGTTCAACGGGCCGTATCCGCCGGTGAAATCCAATCCGTATCCGACGGACGATGAAGAGTTGAACGCCGGCATCGAGGCGCAAAACGGGGGCGATTATACCGCGGCGATCGAGCATTTCAGCGCCAGCGAACACCCGTCGTTCGCCGCGTTGTACATCGCGCAATGCTTTCTCGCGCAGGAGCGATACGAGCAGGCCAAACGCTTCCTGCGCCTGCACGTGCAGTTGGATCCCAAAAACCGCACGCGGCCTTCCTACAACGATTTTTTGCGCGAAATCGCCGCCGAGCGCCGCGTATTGCTGGCCGATTTGGAACACCGCGCCGAAGACCTTTCCCCGCACGGCCTGCCGGGAAACAACCTGTTTGTCGATTACTGCCACCTGAACTGGAATGGATATTATGAGATGACGCAGGCGATTCTGGACGTCCTCCTGGCCAATCTGCCGGCGCTGACCGATCCCGGACCGAAGCCGACCCTCGCCGATCTCGTCGCCCGCGAAGGGTGGAACGATTTGCCCGAATTGAATTGACGTGCTCCCGTCGATGTCGCCATAATCTGCGGAAACCTTGCGGGAAAGGGCGAATTTTGCGTCATCGGATAAAGCGAAAAATTTTCGCCTTCATACCTTTGTTGTTTTTGTTGCTGACGGCAACGATCATCATGCAGATCCTCGAACAGCGCGGCATGATAAATTCCGAACGCCCCGATGATTGGGTGCTGGCGCCGCCGGTCAATTGGCTGCACGAGGAAAAGACCGCCGACGGCGTGTGGATTCGTCTTGAGCACGGCATGCTGCTCACCAGCCGCTTCCCGAAAAAGAAACCGCCCGACACGTTGCGCATTTTCATTACCGGCGGCTCCTTCGCCATGGGCTCGCCGGTCGTCGTCCAGCAAATGGTGGATCCCTACGGCGGCATCAGCGAATGGATGCGCGACGAACTGCGCCTACGCTATCCGCGGCACAACATCGAGGTGATCAACGTCGGCGCCGGCGCACAGAATTCCTTTCGCGTAGTGGAGATCGTCAAGGAACTGGTCAAACTGGAGCCGGATATCATTTTCGTCATGACCGGCAACAACGAAGGCGCCATGCCGCGCTTCAAACTCAACCAGGAATTGCACAAGTGGGTTCTGTATCGCGTGATGAAAAAAGAGCTGTTGTCCGATCCCACGCTCGATGAGCGCCTCTACGCCGAGGTCGTCAACAGCGACGCGCCTCTTTCTGAAACGAACATGCGCAAGAACCTGCAACAGATCGTCACCCTCACCGGGCAACGCGGCATCACGCTGCTGCTGGCGGCGATGCCGATCAACCTCAAGCCCGACAACGAGATCGTCGGCTGGTATGAACGCAAAGTCGAGGAGATGGATCAGCCGATACGCCATGGCCGCGAACTACAGGCGCAGGGAAAGTACGCCGAAGCGATCGAAGCCTACGCCCAAAGCCAATGCCTGGATTTCAGCACCTATTTCATCGCGCAATGTTGGGAAGCGATGGGCGATTACGTGCAGGCGAAAAATTATTATCAATTCAATCAAACCGTCAATCCGGGCTTGCGCACCCAACCGTCCACCAATGCCATGGTGCGGATGTTCAGCCGCAATGAGCATGTGCACCTGGTCGATCTCGAAGCGGTCGCCGAGCGCCTTTCGCCGCACGGCATCCCGGGGTATAATTTGTTTCTCGATTACTGTCACATGGATCAAAACGGCTATTACCTGATGGCGCAGGAGGCGTTGCGGGTGCTGGAGAGCGACAAGCTTATTCCCGCGTCCTTCGGCAAACCGGGACCGAAACCGACGATGCAGGAAATCATCGCGCATTACGGTTGGACATTCAATAACAGATACGACTCGCCGGCGGAGACTCGACCGTGAGCCGTTCCCTCAAGGTGACGGCGCTGCTGGCCCTGCTCGGTCTGCTGGCCTGGATCGGCTTCGCCCTGGGCGACAACGACCATGTCCGGTCAACGCCGTCGGTCGACGCCTGCTCGCGCGCGCTGGTCATGCGCGGCCTCGGCCTGAGCTGGAAAAAACTCAACCACCGCATCAGCCTCTGGCGTGTCGCCCCGCGGCAGGACGGTTGCCCGACGGCCATGCCTGCCGACGTGCCGCTGGATGTCGCGTATGTCGGCGGCAGTTGGACCACCGGCGGCGGCGTCATGAGCGACCGACCCATTGCGCATTATCACTACCACGCGGTCGACGCACCGGAGCAACTTGGTTTTTACGCCGGTCAAACGACGTTGTTCATCGACGCGCCCGCCGACGAGGCGCAAACGAATGTGAAAGTCGATCTGGCCGCGGCGCGCCTGACCGGCTTCGCGCGGTACGTCGTGTTGCTTGACGGGCTCGAACTGCGTACCGATGTGCCGCAGGTTGATCCGGCCTATCCGGCGAAATATAACCCGGCGCTCGGCTATACCTCGCGGGGGATCGGCGCGGCGGTGAAGGATTTGGAAATTAACGAAAACAAGGCGTCCTTTACCACTTGGGCGCGATTCGATCATGGACCGGCCGATCGTGGGGGAATGAATGAGGCGATGGCTCATGCGCGCACGAAAGCGATCGTTCATTACCTATTGGTGGGGATAGCCGACGGCAAGGCGACTCTGGCCGAGCATGCCTACACCATGACCTACGACAAGCCGCGCCTACTGTTTCAGCCACAATACGACCATGCCCCGCCGGCCATGCGCCGTTTGGAAATGCAAGCCGCGCCCGGATATCCAGTGGCTTTTCAAGGCCTGCAAGCCTTCGATTTCGCTTTGTTCGGCTCGGTGGAAGAGGGCGATTACATGCGCGATTTTGTTGTCCGAACCGATTTGTTGTCCTACGATCCGGCCACCGGCAAGACTGTGCTCGATGTCGACGGCTTCGCCTCGAACGCCTCGCTGCTGACCTACGAACGGATGGAAAACGCCTTTTCCGCCCGCCTGGCGCTCATCCAACTGACCCGGGGCTCGGCCGTTCCCGGTGATAAAGTGGTGGAGTTCGAAACCGGTGAAGCGATCATACTCTTGCCTTAAGTGGGGAACGTGCCCAATTTTACTCTATAAAGTGGGAATTGTACGCAATATATCGCCCGTTTGTGGCAATTAGTATGCATGATGCTCGTATACTCCGATGTCCCACAGGTTGTTGAACGGACGATATTGCCGGTCGAGATCGTGGTAAATGTC
>CALBTQ010000378.1 GCA_937967875.1 uncultured Pseudomonadota bacterium | reverse complement strand
CAGATGCGGCGTGGTCACTGCGGTGATGAAAAATTGGCTGCCCGCCGTGTCGTGGCCGGCCGAAGCCATCCCCAGGACGCCGGCATCAAAGGGCAGGACGCCTTCCTCATCGCGGATGGCATAACCGGGACCGCCCCACCCCAAACCGGCCGGATCGCCGCCCTGGGCCACAAACAGCGGCACGACGCGATGAAAAACAAGATTATCGTAAAAGCCGGTCGAGGCCAGACGCACGAAATTTTCCGCCGTCAGCGGGGCCAGATCGTAACGCACGACCAGCGTGATGTCGCCTTTATCGGTTTGCAGCAGCAGTTTCTTTTCGCGCAAACCGTCGGCCAGACGCTCGGCCAGCGCACGATAATCCTTTTCCGAACGGCCCGGGCACGCGCCGTACAACGGCGTTTTGTGGATTTCGCGCGTCAGATCGTAGAGCACCTGCACCGCCTTGCGGCGCACGGCCAACCGTCGATCGTCGATACCCTGTCGGGCGATTTCTCCGAGCGCCCCATGGGTGCGGGCCGGACTGTTCTTCGCGTTGACGATCATCTCCATCGCCGTGAGCACGGCCAGAGCCGCATCGGGACCGCGGTCCTCTTTGGCGCGCTCCCAGAGTTTCAGCAGCGGTTCGATGGCCTGGGCCGCCTTGGTTGCGCCGAGGGTTTCGGCGGCGATGGACCGAACGATCGGATCGGCTTGGTCACGCCACTCCGGATGCTTCGTGGCCATCTCGCCGCGCGCCTCGTAATTGCGATCGTACGCCAGGGCCATCACGATGCTCTGGCGCACCGGCAGCGAACGCACGAAGCGCTCGGGCACGCCATCCCCTTTGAGCAGCCATTCCAGCCGGTCGTAGGCTTCCAACGCCGCGAGCACCTCGACGTAATGCAGCGCATCGGCATCGGTATAGGAGAAACGCTCCGGCAACAGCGCCGACAACTGATCCTTCGCCCCGGCCTGCGCGGCGGCCAACCGGGCCATGCGGGCGTAAGGCGCCTTTTGCTGACTGACGTCGAGCAGGAAGGCGACGACAGCAGGATCTTTGATCGTCGCGAGACTTTCGAAGATCGCCTGATGCAGGCTGGTCGATTGACCGGCGCCGGCATGACCCAACGTTTTCTTTAAAAGATCCAGCGCCTTTTCCGGCGGATATTTTTCGGCGACGACCTGCACGGCGGCGATTTTCTCGGCCATCGTTCCTTTAGCCAACAGCGGAACCATTTTCCCTTTGACCGCGTCATCGATCTTGTCGCGGCGGCGCAACGCCTGGAGCGCCTGGACGCGCACCAACGGATCGGCGTGCGCGAACGCGGCGGTCAGCTCGTCTTCCAACGGCAGGTCGAACGTCTGCTTGCGGCCGGCGAAATAGGCGGCGTGATAAACGACCCGGGCGTCGGACGCAGCAAAGGCCGCTTCGAAGATCGCCTCGCGCGGATCCCTGATGTTCATCGTCTGTTCGATCCGTTTGTCGATGTGTTCCTCGATGGGCAGCTTTTTCGGCCGTTCCTGCGCGGCGATGCGCACCAGGGCGATGAGCATTTCGACGACTTCAGGGCTGTCGTCGGATTTATCGAGCGCGGCGAGCGCCTCGCCCGCTTCCTTCTGACCTTGCTGGGGCATGCCCAGGGCGATGGCGGTAAAGGCCGCCGCACGAACCTTCAGCGACGGATCGTTTTTGCCTACGGCCAACAAAGCTTTGAGCACTTCCGGCGGAGTTTCGATTTGATATGCCTTGGCCGGCGTGTTGGTCCACAACCAACCGAGCGCGGCGCACACGACGGCCCGGTCGAGCTTTTTGTTTTTCAATGCGCGCAACAGCGCCGGCGAACCGGCCGGATCGCCGATGTGCCCGATAGCCCGGGCCGCCAGATGGCGAATATCGAGCGGCAGGCTTTTATCGAGCAACCATGTTTCCAATTCCGTCCGGTAGGTCGCGTTGTCTTCGGCGGCGAGAATCTTCGCGATGATATCGCTTTTCGAATGGGTCTGAGCCGTCGCCATCGCCGTGAGGAAAAGCACCAGGGCCGATACGCAGAAAATCAAATTAAAACGGCGCAAAACAAACCTCCTTGACCGAAAGGATATGATTCATTGTGGGTCCGAATCTTTTTACGGTCAAGTTCAGAAACTTTATGATAGGCTAAGTTCATGGCAAAACGCTGCAAACGCTGCATGACAACGCGACGGGGACTGTTGCTGTCGCTGACCATCCTTTTCTTGATGATGGTTCTATATTTTGCCACGCCCGATATTTTTGAAATGTTCGAGATGCAATTGCTGGACTGGCGCGTGCGCCTGCGGGGGCCGACCGATCCGGGCAATCTGGTCAAGCTCATCCTGGTGGATACATCCAGTCGCAAACAATACGGCATGCGTGGCGAGTTTCGCTCGGAGTTGGCGAAAATCATTACGAATCTCAAAGCGGATGGCGCGCGGGTTATCGGCCTGGATTTGTACTTCTTGGCGGAAACGGGCAACGGCGGCAACAATACAGACGAAAGTCTGGCCGAAGCGGTCAAAAATGCGGGGAATCTGGTCATCGGCTACAACTGGGACTTTTCTCTGCCCGACAATCGTCTGGCTATCGCCGAGGCGATCGGCCGCCGGCAGTTGCTGATGGCCGCCAGCAACGTCGACGAACCCGGCTTTACACCGGAACAGGTGCCGCAAGAAGCGCGCATTGCCAGCCAGACCATCACCCAACATGCCGCTGCGGTCGGATTTTTTACGGTCATCGTGGACCCGAATTTTTACGCGCGCAAACTGCCCGCGGCCCTGTCGTACAAGAACAATCTTTATTTCCCCTTCAGCCTTGCCATCGTGCGCACCTATTTGAATCAGGAAGGATACGGCGTTCGTCAGAACCATACTCAGGACAAATTGATCGGCCCGCAATTCGGCGAAATTCAACTGCACCCCGATCATCTTGGTTATCTATGGTTCAACTTCTACGGAAGCACCGACGCCTTCGAAACGTTGCGCTTTGACGATGTGGCGAAAAACGGCGTACCGCCCGGCTTCGCCAACGGGGCGATTGTGTTGATCGGCGTGAGCGGCGACGATTCGGGCGATTTGTTCGCCACCAGCTTCGACACGGCGCTGCCCGGCGTCGTGCTGCACGCAACCGCCGTGGCCAACGCGCTATCCAACGGCTTCCTCTGGCGCGACAACACCGTGCGCGCCGTGGAAATCGTCATGATGGTATTGATCGCGCTGATCATGGGTCTTTTGTTGCCGCGCATCACGCCGATCCTGGCGTTGTTCATCGGCCCGGCGCTGATCGCCTCGTTACTTTTCGTCTCGCAGTACCTTCTGAAAAACGATGCGATATGGCTTCACCTGCTTTTACCGACCGCGCTGATTCTGGTGTTGCATCTGGTGATTTTCAGTTTTCGCGTGCAGGCGGCCGAGCACCAGGCCTATCTGAACGACCTGGAGCAGTAATCAGCGATCCTCTTCCTCGACCAGAACGTGCAACACGACGCTGGACACGTCGGGACAATATTGCGCCGTCTGGTACACGCGATCGGCGACGGCGCGTGTGACGACCACCCCGCCGATCACGGCCACCTGACAATAGACTTCCACCTGCAATTGACTCAGGCGTACGCCGGGCGCTTTCGCCAAACGTCTGATCAACTGCTGACGGATTTTGGTGTCGACGGCGATCTGCCCCAGCGAGCGTTTGTCGCCCGCGTCGATCTGCCGTTTGTAGCCGGGCGCCAATTCGATTTTGCTTTCCACCTCACGCACGCCGGGAAGCGTCCGCACGACCGCCTCGGCCAGATTGCGCTCCTGCAGCGTGCGGGCGATACCGGTCATGCGCACGTTGCCGTCGCTCACCTGGATTTTCATTGCGCGCAACGGGGGGCGCTTGGTTTTGATCAGCCCGGCGTGGAAGCATACAAGAA
>CALBTQ010000377.1 GCA_937967875.1 uncultured Pseudomonadota bacterium | reverse complement strand
CAAACCATTGCCTCGCCAAGGCGGGGCGGCTACAATGCGCCCCGGACGATAACGCGGCACACCTTACACAATCAGGATGAATCGATGAATCAGCAGACGACGAGCGGCAAACGCGGCATGTTCATCACCGTCGACGCCAACATCGGCGCGGGCAAAACCAACGCCTGTCACGCGATCGCCTCGGCGGCCACCTCCAGCGGTTGGCCGGCCCGCGTGCTCGAAGAACCGACGCACAGCGCGAAGTTCAGCCACTTCCTCGCGCATTACTACCGCGATCTGCAGACCGGCCAAAACACCGGCGGCGGTTTTTCGATGCAGATGTTCATGCTCTGCGAACGCTACGAGCAGCACCGCCTCGCCGTCGAGCTGGCCTGGGGCGAGCAGGGGACCGTCGTCGTGCAGGACCGGCCGATCTACGGCGACACGGTTTTCGCCACCACGGCGATGGAGCGCGGCTTCATGGCCAAAGAGGAATACGACCTGTACGTGAACTTCTTCCGCAACATGAGCCGCGACGTGATGCCGCCGGACATCTTCATCTACCTGCACTGCGCGCCGGAGGAATGCCACCGCCGCATGGGCATGCGCGGACGCAACGAGGAAGACGGCGTGCCGCTGGATTACCTGCAGCACCTGGACCGCAACTACCAACTGCTGATCAAGGAAATGCGCCGGCGCGGCGTGCGCGTGCTGACCGTCGATTGGCACGAGTTCGGCCCGCCGGTGGAAATCTGGAAGCGCATCCGCGCGATGGTCGGTTCGGACGACAAATGGTTCGAGCAGCTCACCTTCTCGTTCGGCAAGCATCCGCAAATGCCGCTGGGCGACGGCGAACGCGCCGACGGCTGATCGGCCTACCGATCGTCGCTCGAATCGCGCGGCATGATGCGGTAGTCGACGTGGTCGTCATGATCGACCGTCTGCATCAACACGCCCTGAATATACGTGTACGTGTCGCCCGCCGTCGCGCGCAGGTCGTAGAACCAATCGTCGACGGCCACCTGTCCCGAGGCGTAATCGGCGCCTGCCGACACGTAGTACAGACCGCCGCTTAAAACCTCGTCGACCCGCACGTATTCGATGTGCACCAGCGTGCCTTCGTAGGGTTCCGGATCGCCCGTCCAGCCGCCGAAGAATGCGGCCGTGTTGTAAGTCAGCGGCGGCAGATCCTCGTCGTTGCTTTCCATTATCGTAACCTGCGAGGCGGCGGTGACGCGGATCATCGTATGGTTGCCGAGCTCGATGACCGCGCCCGTCACGCGCACCACGTCGCCGCGCAACACGCTGACGGTCTGCGCGTCGATCGTGGACAGGTAGACGAACACGCCGCTGTATTCGGGCACGTACACGCCGCTGCCCGGACGCACCTGCACGAAGAAGCCGTTGCTGCGCTGGTGACTGGTCACGACCACGTCGACCACGTCGACCGACGCGCCCGTCGCCACCGTGCCGTTCTGCACGAGGTAGATCGAATCGCTGGCGACAACGTCGTCGGCGTTGCGCGGCATGACGCGATAATCCACGTGCCCGTCGCGGTCCTTGGTCTGCATCAGGTGACCGGTGATCGTGCTGAAGGTTTCGTCGACCGCCGCGCCGATGTCGTAGAACCAATCGTCCACGTTGACCGTGCCCTCGTCGATCGCGGCGTTGGCCGACAACTCGTACAGCCCGCCGGTGAGCACGGTGTCCACGCCCACGTCGCGCACGCGCACCAGCGCGCCCTCGTAAGGCTCCGGATCGCCCGTCCAGCCGCCGAAGAACGCCGCGGTGTTTTCGTACGCGGGCGGCAACTCGGCGTCGCTCTCGACCACGCTCACCTGCGAGGCGAGAGTCGCCTGGATCATCGTGTGGTTGCCGATCTCGACGACCGTGCCGGTGACGTTCACCACGTCGCCGCGCTGCACGGAGACGCTCTGCGCATTCGTCGTCGACAGATACACATACACGCCGCTGTACTCGGGCACGTACGCGTCCACGCCCGGTCGTACCTGAACGAAAAATCCGTTGGCGCGCTTGGGGCCGGTCACCACCGCGTCGTACACCTCGACGCTCGCGCCCGTGGCGATTGTGCCGCTTTGGATGTCGTAGATCGAATCGCCCAGCACAGCCACCGACACGTCATCGGCGTCGCGCGGCATGATGCGGTAATCGACGTGCCCGTCGCGATCGACCGTCTGCATCAACGATCCCTGAACGATTGAAAACTCGTCGTCGACCGCCGCGCCGATGTCGTAGAACCAATCGTCCACCGCTACCTGACCGGTCGCGTAGTCGGCGCTGTCGGACACGTAATACAATCCGCCGGTCAGCGCCTGGTCGACGCCCACGCCGCGCACGCGCACCAGCACGCCCTCGTAGGGCTCCGGATCGCCCGTCCAGCCGCCGAAGAACGCGGCGGTGTTTTCATACACCGGCGGCAGTTCGGCGGCGGAGGAAACCACGCTCACCTGCGCCGAGGTCGTCACCTGGATCATCGTGTGGTTGCCCAACTCGACGACCGTGCCGCTGACGTTCACCACGTCGCCGCGCTGCACGGATACGCTCTGCGCGCTCGTCGTGGACAGATAGACGAACACGCCGCTGTACTCGTGCACGTACGCGTCCACGCCCGGTCGTACCTGAACGAAAAATCCGTTGCTGCGCTTGGGGCCGGTCACCACCGCGTCGAGCACCTCGACGCTCGCGCCGGCGGCGATCGTGCCGTTCTGGATGTCGTAGATCGAATCGCCCAGCGGCCCCAGCAGCGCGTCGTCGGCGTCGCGCGGCATGATGCGGTAATCGGCGTGGCCGTCGCGGTCGACCGTCTGCATCAGCGGACCCTGGATGTAGCCGTATTCGTCGCCCGCCGTTGCGCCGATGTCATAGAACCAATCGTCGACGGCGACCTCGCCGGTCGTGTAATCGGCCGCATCGGAGACGTAATACAGCCCGCCGGTCAGCGTCTGATCGATCGTCACGTTTTCCACGCGCACCAGCACGCCTTCGTAGGGCTCGGGATCGCCGGACCAGCCGCCGAAGAAGCCGGCCGTGTTTTCATACACCGGCGGCAAAGTATTGCCGGATGAAGTAACGTTCACCTGGCTCGCCGCGTCGACGCGGATTACCGTGTGGTTGCCCAGTTCGGCGACCGTACCCGCGATCGTCACCAGATCGCCGCGCTGCACACTGACGCTCTGTGCGTTGGTCGTCGCCAGATAGACGAACACGCCGCTGTACTCGTGCATGTAAGAGCCCCCATCGGGCGGGACCTGCACGAAAAAGCCGTTGGTGCGCTTGGGTCCGGTCACGACCATATCGAACAATTCGACCGCCGCGCCCGCGGGGATCGCGCCGTTTTGGATGTCGTACACCGAGTCGTCCGCCGCGATCGTGTCGTCGTCGCCCAGCGTGTCGTCGTCGCCCACGGTGTCGTCGTCGCCCACGGAATCGTCGTCGCCCACGGAATCGTCGTCGCCCGCCGACGCTTCCTCGGCGTCGGCGGCGAAGCGCGGCATGATGCGGTAATCGGCATGGCCGTCCGCGTCGACCGTCTGCATCAACGGACCCTGGATGAAGCTGTATTCGTCGCCCGCCGCCGCGCCCAGATCATAGAACCAGTCGTCGACGTTCACCTGTCCGGTCGTGTAATCGGCGAGGTCGGAGACACGATACAATCCGCCGCCGAGCGCCTGGTCGATTGCGACGCCTTCCAGGCGCACCAGCACGCCTTCGTAGGGTTCCGGATCGCCGGACCAGCCGCCGAAGAACGCGGCGGTGTTGGCGTACGCCGGCGGCAGTTGCGCGCCGGAGGAAACCGCGTTGACCTGCGCCGCGTCGGTCACCTGGATCATCGTCATGCGGCCCAGTTCGACGACCTGCCCGCTCACCTCGGCCACGTCGCCGATGGACGCCGACACGCTCTGTAGATCGGAAGAGCACACGTCTGAACTCCAGTCACCGAATACGATCT
>CALBTQ010000376.1 GCA_937967875.1 uncultured Pseudomonadota bacterium | reverse complement strand
ATCGTATTCGGTGACTGGAGTTCAGACGTGTGCTCTTCCGATCTCGGCTCCGGACGCGTGGATCATCAACTTCACCAATCCGTCGGGGCTGATCACCGAGGCGATTCTCAATCACACCGACTGCAAGTGCGTCGGCCTGTGCAACGTGCCGCTGGAAATGAAGATGGTCATCGCGCGGTTTCTGGGCGTCGAAGACCGCGAGGTCCTGCTCGATTCGGTGGGCCTGAACCACCTGGGCTGGGTGCGCAAGATCGTGGTCAATGGCGAGGACGTTACGCCGCGGCTGCTGGAGTTGCTGGCGAGCGAAGCGGGCCCTGCAAACATTCCGGACATGGATTTCGCGCCCGAGCTCATTCGCGCGCTGAACGCGGTGCCGCTGTACTACAACCGCTTTTACTACAACACCGAGCGTGTGCTGGACAGTTTGAAGGCCAAACCGAAAACGCGCGCGCAAGAGGTGATGGAGATCGAGGAAAAGCTGTTGCGCAAGTACCGCGATCCCAAGCAAGTCACCAAACCGGCCGAACTGGATCAGCGCGGCGGCGCGTTTTACTCGAAGATTGCCGTCGAGTTGATCGACGCGATCGTCAACGATCGCGGCATCCAGCATGTGGTCAACGTGAAAAACGCCGGGGCGATTCCCAATCTGCCGGCCGACAACGTGGTCGAAATTTCCTGCACCATCGATAAAAACGGAGCGACGCCGCTGCCGACCGCGCCGCTGGAGCCCAGCATGTTCGCTCTGGTCGCGCGCGCCAAGGCATACGAACAACTGACGATCCGCGCGGCGCTGGAGCAAAGTTACGACCAGGCGTTCAAGGCGATCTTCACCAACCCGCTCGGACCGACGGCCGACCGCGCCAAGCAGGTGTTGGACGATCTGCTCCAGGTCAATCTACTGCGCTATTCGTAATTCTCAGGTCTGACATTTCGGGCAGAAAAACGTGCTGCGCCCTTGCTGCACGAAGCGTTCGATCGCGCCGCCACAGGCCGGGCAGGGTTCGCCCGCGCGTCCGTACACTTGCAGAAACCGAGATCGGAAGAGCACACGTCTGAACTCCAGTCACCGAATACGATC
>CALBTQ010000375.1 GCA_937967875.1 uncultured Pseudomonadota bacterium | reverse complement strand
ATCCAACGCCTTGCAACGCGGACAAGTGCCACGCACGAAGCGGTCGGGCAAAAACATGGCGTCGTGTTCGCAGTACATCTGCTCGATGGACCGCCGCGCAATCAACCCCTTGGCCTTGGCCGCTTCGTACACGCGGGCCGACCAGTGGCGATTTTCCTCGGAGTGCGTCGAGTGGAACTTGTCGAACTGAACGCCGAACTCCGCGAAGTCGCGCACGTGCTCGCCATAGCTGCGGTCGATCAACTCCTGCGGCGAAATACCTTCCTTGCGCGCCCGGATATCGATCGGCGTACCGTGCGTGTCGTCGGCGCAGATGTAAATCGCGTCCTCGCCGCGCATTCGCAGGAACCGAACCCAGATATCGCCATAGATGTATTCCACCATGTGACCGAGGTGGATGGGTCCGTTCGCATACGGTAATGCACAGGTAACTAAAATACGGCGTGACACGATTTTCTCCTTTCGGTTAAAAGACGCACCAAAGGCGGCATTAATAGCACGCTTGCCCGGCCGAGGAAAGATTCTCCTTTATTTTATAGGGGTATCGATCACCAGGGTCACCGGTCCGTCGTTGACCAGTTCGACGTCCATCATCGCGCCGAATTTGCCGGTGGCGACGGTGACGCCCTGCGTGCGGGCCTGGGCGCAGAAGCTTTCGTAAAGGGGAATGGCGACGGCGGGCACGGCGGCCTGATCGAAGGACGGGCGACGGCCTTTGCGCGCGTCGCCGTAGAGGGTGAATTGGCTGACGACCAGCAAGCCGCCGTCGATGTCGGTCAACGAACGGTTCATCTTGCCTTCGTCATCGCCGAAGATGCGCAGGCCGATGATTTTATTGACCAGCCAGGTCACCTCCGCCTCGGTGTCGCTGGTGTGCACGCCGAGCAGCACCAACAGACCGGGGCCGATTTCGCCGGCCACGCGACCGTCGATGGTCACCGACGATCGTTTCACCCGTTGCACAACCGCGCGCATGGTTCCTCCTTATCGATCGAGAACGCGCCGCATCAATTCAACCGTCCCCGCCCGTGTTAGCCGCTCAGGAACCGTAAGCGGAAGATCGCCGACCACCAGCAAGCGGTTTTGTCGCTCGTCGCGAAGAAAGATCAAACCGCCGCCGCGCGGTCCGGCGAGCGCCAACAGGTCGCGCACGGCGTCGGCGCAGTAAACGTTCAAGCCCGGCGCACGGGCGTCCATTTGCACAAACAACACCGGCGCACGATCGCGGGCGATTATTTCCGTCGCCAGCGCCCGGGCGGTATGCGTGGCCAACACACGACGGCGCACCACCGGATCGGCGCCCGTCACCGCCGCATCTTCACGCGTATGGTTGAGAAAACGCGCCAGGCGGCGCAGGGTCAATTCATCCAACGGCGGATCGCTGCGCCCCGGTGGGTCGCCCGCCAATAAAGTTGCGGACACGCGCCATGGACTCGGTTCCGAGACAAACCCCAAAATCGCCACATTCTTGGCCGGAACGGGCAACTCGTTCCACAGCCCATGCGGATCGTTCACATGTGTGCGCACCGCCACCGGGGAAATTCTCAGACGCAGCGTCGCTTCCATCGCCAACGCGTTGTCGACCGGCAGATCGGCTACGATCAACTTGGGTTCGGCGCAGGCCGTTCCCAGCAAAAGCACAATCAACAGCGGCAGCCAATAACGACGCAACGGCATTCCTTATGATTATGGAGCGATGAATTGTTGCACAGGTTTCGACCGATAAACAAACGGGGAGATCAATCGCGCTTTTCTTCGTCCGTTGTGGATGGCGGAGGCGCGCCGCGCATCAGCCGGTCGCGCAACTCGGGATCGAGACAATCGCCGCCAAACATGCTGCATTCGGAGCACTTGCCGTTGCATTGCCCCATCTTCTGTCGCCGGCGCGGATCGGTGTAGTGGCGAATCAGCCAGACCGTAGCCCCGATGACGATCAAGGCGACGGCAATCCATTCCCAATAATGCATGTGCGCCTCCTACCCGATCACCAGGCGACCGATTTGATACACGGCGACGGACAACAGCCAGCCGATCGTCGTCAGCCCGAAAAATTGCAGCAACGCCCATTTCCACGAGCCCGACTCCTTGCGCATGATCGCCACCGTGGCCATGCACGGCGTGGCGACGAGCAAGAAAAGCATCATGGCGAAAGCCTGCAGCGGCGTGTAATGGCGACGGAGCGTTTCGCGTAACGAGGTTGAAGTCTCATCGGCCTCGCCCAGCGAAAACACAATGCCCAATTGAGCGACGAACACTTCCTTGGCGGCGAACGCGCCGAGCATCGCCGTGGCGATGCGGTAATCCGAGCCCATCATGGTGGTCAGCGGTTCGAGCAGCTTGCCCATCCGCCCGGCCAGCGAATAAGACAAATCGCGCGAAGCGTCATCCTCATAAGCGAGAATCGGTTCCTGCTCGACGGACCGTTCCGGCGCGCGCGGAAACGACGTGGCCACCCACATCAGGATGGAAATAGCAAGGATGATCGTTCCCGCCTTGCGCACGTAGGACCACGAACGCTGGCCCATTTTAATCGCCACCGCGCGCAGGGTCGGCAAGCGATAAGGCGGCAGTTCCATGACGAAGGGCGCATCCTCGCCGGCCAGCAGCGTGCTGCGCAACAGCCTGGCCAGCAGCACGGCCAGCACGATGCCGGTCATGTAAATCAGGAAAAGCATCGGCGCCTGCCAGCGCGAGGCGAAAAACGCGGGAATGAGCAGCATGTAAATCGGCAAACGCGCGCCGCAACTCATCAACGGCAACACGAGCATCGTGGTCAGGCGATCGCGTTCGTTTTCCAGCGTGCGCGTAGCCATGATGCCCGGCACGGTGCAGCCGAAGCCGGTGAGCATCGGCACGAAGCTTTTCCCATGCAGGCCGAAGCGGTGCATGAAGCGGTCGACCAGAAAAGCGGCGCGCGACATGTAGCCGCTGTCTTCCATCAGCGCCAGGCCGAAAAAAAGCAAAATGATGTTCGGCAAAAATACGAGCACGCCGCCGACGCCGGCAAGCACGCCGTCAACCAGCAACGAGCGCAACGGCGATTCGCTGCCGGCGGGCCACAGGCCGCCGATCGTATTGCCGAGATAGCCGAAAAACGATTCGATCAAGCGCATCGGCCATTCGCCGACGGTGAAGGTCAGCCAGAACAGCACGTACATCGCGGCGAAGAAAATCGGCAGACCCACGATGCGGTTGCATAAAATCGCATCGACGAAATCCGACGTGGCGCGCGAATCGGCGCGCATTTCGGAGATGCGCACTTCGCGCAGCAAACCGGAAAGGAAGCTGTAGCGATTGTCGGCGATGAACAGAATGATATCGGTGCGGCCGAATTTTTCGAGCTCTTCGATTTCCTTTTCCACGTCCGTGAACAGGCCGGCGCTTTCGGCGACGTTGTCGCGCAGCCATTGTCCCAGTTCGCCGTCGCGCTCGAGCAATTTAATCGCCAACCAGCGTGGCGGCGGCGACGGTTGCGGCAAAAGCGGAGCCAGCTTTTCAGCCAGTCGCATTACGGTTCGTTCAAGCTGCGGCCCGAAGGAAAATCGTTCGCCGTGCGTGGGATTGTCATAGGCGCGGCGGATCGCCTCGCGCAACAATTTGGCCCCGCCCCCTTTATGGCCGACGGTCTCGACGATGGGAAAGCCCAAGAGCATCGACATCAATTCGACGTCCAATCGCTGGCCGCCGGCGTGCGCCTCGTCGCTCATGTTCAGCGCCAGCACGGGATTGGCGCCCAGTTCCATCACCTGCACCAACAAATAAAGATTGCGTTCGAGATTGGTGGAATCGGCGACGACGACGACCACGTCGATGTCATCGCGCAGCAGTTCGCGGCGGGCGATGCGTTCTTCCGGCGAATAGGACGAAAGGCTGTAGGTGCCGGGCAGATCGATCACCTCGATTTCCCAATCGTCGTCGCGGTAACGGCCTTCCTTTTTCTCGACGGTGATGCCGGGATAATTGCCCACGCGCTGATGCGTGCCGGTCAACGCATTGAACAAGGATGTTTTGCCGCAATTGGGATTGCCGGCCAGCGCTATTTTGATTTTTTTCCCAACCGCTTTTTCCGCCGCCATCGCTTCATCACTCACATGAATCGTCAATTATCGATCAGGCCGTCGCCTGGCGTTCCACGAGAATTCCGTTCGCTTCCTGTTTGCGCAGGGAAATATTGAAGCCGCGCACCTTCAACCAGATCGGATCGCCCGACGGAGCGACACGTTCCACTTCCACCATGGTTTGGGGCAGCAGGCCCATGTCGATCAGACGCTGGCGCAAGGCGCCCAGGGCTTTGATGTGCAGGATTTTCCCCTTTTCGCCCGGCTCCAACTCGCTGAGCAACGAGTTGCCCTGCTCATGCTCCAGACGCATTTGCGCATCGTACCGGGCGCACTCTTCCATGCAGGCGGGCAGTTCCGGATTGACCTCCGAGCAGTTCTTGAACATTTCCTGTACCTGACTGCCCAAAGGACAGGTATCCATAAACTCGAAAAAGCGCACCAACCGATCGATGGTCTGATCGGAAATATGGTGCTCGATCTGACAGGCGTCCTGCTCGGCGATTTTTTTATCGACGTGCAGAAAGTCGCGCAGGAACCGGCGCAGGATTTCATGGTGGGCGATCACCTTGCGCGCCACCTGCTCGCCCTTGGGCGTGAGTTGAATGTATTCGCGCTGGTTGTAAACGATCAAACCCAGATCCCGCAGACGATGCATGGCCGGACTGACCGAGGCCATACGCACGCCGCGAATTTTGGCAATATCCTTGACGCGCGCGACTTGCTTGTCGCGAATCAGCTCATAAATCGTTTCGAGGTAATCTTCGAGCGATTCGGTGATCGGTCCGTCGTTGGTGTGATGGCCCATGGGCCCTCCTAGTTAGACTAGTCTAATTATCGTATGCTTCCCAAAGTTGTCAAGCAAAATTTTGGGCGCGGGCCATTACTTGCGATCACATCTCATGACCTTTCGAGTTTAAAAATATACAATGATAAATTATGTCGGTGGGAGATCGATCCGGACGAACGCTCCGGGCGCCTGATAGCGCTGGGCCATATCGACATACAGTTGTTTACCGTAACTCCAGATCATTCGGTGCTTTTCCTCGACATCGCCAATGACCTTAACCGGCACACCGACGGCCACCTTGCCTGGCGGTACTTCCTGGTTATTGCGCACCAATCCCATTTCACCGATGATCGTCCATTCGCCCACATGGCTGTAATCACTGATTAAAGCACGCATGCCGATCACCGCATAGTCGTCGATGGTCGCATTGTGGATCATGGCGCCGTGTCCGACGGTGACGTGCTTGCCGATCGTCGTTTTATCCGCAGGGCGAGCGTGAACAATCACTCCCTCTTCCAACGCCGTCCCTTCGCCGACATGGATTGTCCCATAATCGCCCCGTAAAATAGCGCCGTGACCGATATAGGCATCTTTGCCGATATGCACATCGCCGATAACCAAGGCCGTTTCGGCAATAAATTCCGTTGGATCCACCTGAGGCTCGCGTCCTTCAAACCGAAACAATGCCACTTGCGTCCTCCTCTTCCGATCATTAAATTTATTCTAACTATAGGAATATCAAAAAATATTCCATTGTGCGATCTTTTATTAAGCAACTTTAAAAGAAAAGGCGACTTCGATAATTGCCTTATGAAAAATATAACGATTTCATTGACATATAACATATTCGATCAAATGATTATGATCCATTGACCAATGGTTCAAAAAGGAAAAATATTTTGCTGCTGCTCTTCGTCGGTTACGACGATAACCTGATTGAATGTGAAGGAGCACAGCGCTTCAAATTGTAAGTACAATCGGAAATGGCATGACTAAACGGAGTCTAAAATGGAAGCGGACCCCAACATGACAATCATCAGTGTCTAAGCATGTTCGACGATGCGCAGAATGATAAA
>CALBTQ010000374.1 GCA_937967875.1 uncultured Pseudomonadota bacterium | reverse complement strand
GCGAGGGTGATCATCCAGGGCGCTTCACCGGCGGGCAGATGGCGGCGGGCGGCGTCGCGTTCATCCGCCGTGGCCGGCCGCCACACATCGGGATCGACGCTGTTGGGGATCACCGTCAACTTTTCCGCTGGCAGATCGAAATGCTCGGCCAGCAAGCGCCGGTTGGCGTCGCTCACAGCGATGTGCCGGATCGAATACCGGTAGAAGGAAACGATCTCGCGCTGCAATTCCGGCGCGAGTGTGAACGAATCATCGACCAGTTGCTCGGTGCACACCAGGCGCAAACCGTCACGCATCGCCAACCGGCGCGGCACGACGCCCGCCCACGGCGCGGGCAGCACCACGTGCATGACCGGCGGACGATGCTCGCGGATCAGCGCCTCCACGAACGCGGTGCGCAATACTTCGTCGTGTCGTTTGTGCAGCGCCCCGCGCACGATCGTTTCGCCTTGTCGCTGTAGCGCGGCCGCCAGCAGATCGGCGCCGGGATGATCGTCGAGGACGACGACCGTCCGCCATTGCGCCTGCCGGGCGTGGCGCGCCAGATCGACGACATACCGATCCACGCCGCCGGCGGCCGTTACGTCGCAGACGATCAGGGCGCGGCGGTTCATGGCGCGATCACATCGGTGAGGTTGCGTTCCGCGGCGAGGCGTTGCGTATTGGCGATGAAGCCGTAGCTGGCGCCGCCGATCACCAGGCGCTCGACTTTTTTAGGATCGAAGCGCGGTAAAGGATGCACCGGCGCACCGTTCAACTGACCGATCTCGGCGAATAATCCGGAGGGCGGCTCGTAGATCGCCTCGACGCTCAGCCCCGCATCGCGTGCGGCGCGCAGCAAATCGGGGAGTTCCTTGCCGGCGCGCAGGAAAGCAATTTTCCGCACGCCTTGCGCCGCCAGAGCGATGAAGCGCGGCAATGTTTCGCGCTGCGGCAGCACGATGTCCAACACGCGATCGGGCAGGACCTGTCGTTGCGCCAGGCCGCGCAGGCACTTGTCCGGTAACGCTTCCAAGGCTCGGCGAAAACCGGCGTGCGCATTTTTCTGCTGCGCGAACACGCCGTAGCGGTAAACGATCCAGGAGATGAACCGCGCCGCATCTTCGCGCGGAAAATACTTCATCGCCAGAAAGCCGTTGTTGGCGATCAACTTTTCCACCATGTAATCGAATGATCCGCGCGCCTGCGGCTCGTGCCAGACCTTGCATTGTTCAGGAAACACGACCGCCAGATCGTGCAGCAGAAAGCGATAGGCGACGTCGTATTCCTCGACGTAGGTTTCGTATTCGGACGGATATTCGCCGATGTCCAACAGCACGCCGCGCCGGAACGCCGCGCCGCAGCCGATGTACACGTAACGGCTGCCGCCTTCCTCGAACGATCCGTCCGGCAACACGACCGGGCAGGCCACGATGCCGATCGACGGGTCCAGCAGCAGGCGGCAGACCTCTTCGATGGTGCCTGGATAAGGGCCGCTGTCGTCGTCGAGCATCAACACGACGGGCGCTTTTGCCGCACGCGCGCCGTGGTTGCGGGCGGCCGTGCCCAGGTTGGCGCCCAGTTCGATGACCGTCACATTGTCGATGGCTTCGCGGATTTTATGCGGCGTGCCGTCGAGCGAGCCGTTATCCACAACGATCACCTCGACGTCGGGTCCGGGCGTCTGCGCGATGCGCTGAAGGGTTTGCACGATGCGCCCGGCGCGGTCCATGGTCGGCATGACCAGCGCACAACACGCGCCTTCCCGAACAAATCGCATGGCAAACCTTTCCTTTTTTTTCGGGCTTTTTACATTATATCGGCAAAAATGCGGATAACATAATGAAAAGATAAATTAATTCTCAGAATGTCATTTTGGTTTATTCGTAGACCCAATAAGCCGGCGCGGTATGCACCGTGGTGGATATCTCCAGCGGCGGCAGGTTCATCGCCCAGATTTCCCGACCGTCGGGCGTGACTTCATATACCTCGCCGGAAGCGCCGCCGCACACCAGCGTATTGCCGTTGGCCATGCGTTCGACGTTGCCCATCGCCGGCGAAAACGGCACGCGATATTCCCAAACCAAACGCACGGTCATCGCTTCCTCGTCGATTTCCAACTCCATCGCCCGCGACCACGGTCCGGCGATGCAGTTGAAATCGTAGCGGCAGTTGCCGTTGTCGAACAGCAGCAGGCGATTGTCGCCGATCCATTGCGGATCGTGTTGGTAAAGGAACCACCGCTCTTTTTCCGGTTCGTCGCCGATCCAGGCGAAGTCCAGTCCTTCGCCCAATTGCCAGAGCACATCGCCGGTCGTCTTGTCCACTTTGACGATGCGCTTGAGGTTGCGGAAGCTCAGCAGAAACGCATCTTGATCCGGCAGCGGCAGGACCGAATTGGCGTGCGTGAAATCGACCGTCGCCAATCCCCAGAACGGCACGATGCAGTAAAACAGATCCTGATCCTCGGGACGGATGACGTCGAGATGATCGAACACGCTCCAACGCCACAGCTCGTTCCCCTCGCGATCCACCTCGGCCACGCCGTCGCCCACCGCGCGCTGCGTCGGGGTGGTCATGTCGCACCACAAACCGGGCCCCATCAGGTTGAACAGCGTCAGCGCCGTGGCGGCGTCGTGGTCGGCGACGTAATGCTGATGATGGCTCGGATAGTAATAGGGTTCTCTGAGATGCAGCGGGAAGTTCATCCAGGCGTTGCCGACCGGATCGACCTCCCAGATGTTCTCTTCGTCGTTGAAGCACAGGTTGCCGTTGCTGAAGCGGATCACGCCGTAGGTCGGAATTCGCGGATGTTTGTACATGAACCGCGCTCGGCCTTGCCGGTCCAGCAGCATCAGGTAGCCGACGCGGTCGGCGATGACGCTATCAGTGTAGGACCGCGCGTTGATGTTGGCGGCAAGCCAGGTGTCGGGCGCGGCCTCCTCGGAACTGCGCAGGAAAATAGGGCGCGGCACGTACAACGGAAGGTGCGGCGTGTCGAACGAGCCGGCGGCCAGTTCGACGCTCGAATCGTCGGCGAGGTGCACCGTGTAATCGAAGGTGTGATCGCCGATCAGGCCGACGAACCACAACTCGTGCACGGTGCCGAAGGTCGTCGGTTCGTTGTAGGCCGGTCCGTAGCCGGGCTCGGCCTCATTGGTGACGTAGCCGCCCAGCGAGCAGGGGGCGTCGGTGCGGATGCGTAAACGGCGGGCCAGCGGATTGCCGTCCGGCGGCGGATCGACGATCAACTCGACGATCCGCGGCGTCTCCTCGTCGTCATCGGCCGGATGGACCGGCAAGGCGACGTTCGAGAACGCGCGTGGATCGTGATCCTCCCGTTCGTTGTCGGCGTCTTGGTCGTTGCAGCCTGCGAGGATGAGAAAAATAGCCAACAAAATAAGTAGGTTATTCTTCATGAGTATCCTCCCAATACAATCTTGTATATCAATTCGCGAAAGAGATTTCAAGATTCTCGATTTGGTGAAAAAAAGTCCTTTTCCTGCTAGATAACTTGTGCTATGCTTCAACCAGTTGAGGGGCGGCGTCTTACTGCGAAAAATTGAATATCAACGAACCAAGCGGTGTGGTGGTGCGCGAAAAACTGCTGACAATCGCCAAGTTTGTACGCCTGCGTTATGCCGTGTTGTGGATGCTGGCGCTGTTGTTGGTGCTGGACATCGGCGTTCGCCGTTGGGAACGAACGCCGGACCTGGTTCTGCGCAACGAAGGTCAATCGCATATCGCGTTGCCCTATATGTTTCGCCAGATGCGTTTGCACCGCGATCGGCCGGTGGTTGCCTTTATCGGCGCGTCGGTCATTCAGGGCGTGCTCAACGCCACGCCGGAAACCACCGTTCCCGAGCTTGTGCAACAGACGCTGCTGGCTGACGGCAAGTCGGTCGAGTGCTATAACCTGGCGACGATCGCCAACGGTTTCGGCGACGATCTGGCGTTGGCCGAGGAATCGATTCGCAACGGTGCGGACGTGCTGGTCTTCAATCTCCCGTTCAAGCTGTTTTCGTATAAGGGTGCGTTGGGGTACGAGTCGGGCCATCGCACATCGGCCTATTATTTACGGCATCGGTCCGACTTCGGTTTTCTGCGACGCAAATATCTTCTACTTTCCTGGCGCGACTTTCTCGACATCCGATTGCAGGGAACGGTTGCCGATATGTGGGCGCTGTATCGCGAACGGCAGTTGATCAACCTGACGCTGACCGGCGACACCGACGCGCTGGCCGGCGACCTGCGCAACTGGCTGATCGAAAAGGTCCGCCCCGGCATCCTGCAGGCGCCGTTGGAAAAGGTCGGTACGCCGCAGCAGCGCGACCGCGTCGACGTTTGGAAAGAGGCGACCGAGGACTATGTCGTCGGCAATCGCGATGCGTACGACAAAGTCGTTCTCGAACGCGAATCGCGGCATATCCGGATCTTCGAGCTGATCAACGAATTGGGCCAGAGGCCCGACGTCGAGCTGCTGTTCGTCATCTCGCCGATCAACCGCACGATGAACGACGAGACCGGCCAATTCGATTGGAGCAAATACCGGCAGTTCCAGCTCATGGTGAGCGAGATAGATCGGAAGAGCGTCGTGTAGGGAAAGAGTGTAGAGCTCGGTGGTCGCC
>CALBTQ010000373.1 GCA_937967875.1 uncultured Pseudomonadota bacterium | reverse complement strand
ACCGAGATCTACACTCTTTCCCTACACGACGCTCTTCCGATCTTCGACGATCCGTTGCACGAGCGCATCTACCCGATGGACGTGCGCGTGCAGGCCTTCGAGATCATCCGCACCTGGCTGTTCTACACCGTCGCCAAGAGCCATCACCACACCGGCACACTGCCGTGGAAACAGGTGATGATCAGCGGTTGGGGGTTGGACGAAAAGGGCAAGAAGATGTCCAAGCGGGCCGGCAATTTCGTCGACCCGATGGAGGTCATCCGCAAGTACAGCGCCGACGCGCTACGGTACTGGTCGGCCGGCGCGACGCTGGGCAACGACCTGCGCTACACCGAGCGCGACGTGGCCGACGGCAAGCGCCTGATGACCAAACTGTGGAACGCGATCCGCTTCATCACCACCTACCTGCAGGACGAACAGGGCGAACGCCGCCCGCTGTCGGCCGGCGAGCCGACCGTGGTCGACCGGTGGATCCTCTCCCGCTTTGCGCGCATGGTGCAGCAGACGACCGACGCGCTGGATCGCTACGAATACAACCAGGCGCTCAAGGGCGCGGAGCGGTTTTTCTTCGCCGAGTTCTGCGACAACTACCTGGAGATCGTCAAGGATCGGTTCTGGAATCCGGACCGCTTCACGACCGGGCAGGTCGAGGCCGCGCGGCACACGCTGTTTACCATCGGCTACGGCGTGCTCAAGCTGTTCGCGCCGTTCATCCCCTACATCACCGACGAGATCTACCAGATCGTCTTCAAACAGTACGGCGGACCGGTGTCGATTCACATCGACCAGTGGCCCACCGTCGACGAGGCGCAGTTCGACGATAAAGCCGAAGATTTGGGCAAGCTGCTGGTGGCGATTCTCACCGGCGCGCGCCGCTGGAAGACCGACCAGGCCGTGCACCAGGGGCACCCGCTGGCATCGCTGGAGGTGACCTGCTCCGAGAAGATGCGCGCCGACCTGGAACCGGTGCTCGAGGATTTGCGCGCCGCCGCCCGCGCCGACGCCATCGGCTTTGCGACCGACGGCGACGTGGTCACCGAGGTGGAAGGCGTCACCCTCAAGCTCGTGCTGGGCGAGAAGAAAAAGAAAGAAGAGTAAGCGCCCGCGTAACGGCATCAGCAAAGCCCGCTCTCTCACCGGGGCGGGCTTTTTGTTTGAAAGACTCCTTGTAGGTAAGCTCGTCGATACGAATTATCAAAGATTCCTCCACCCCTTGTCAGGGGTTGAATGGTTTGAATGGACCGCGATTTCCAGGGCTGCCGCCCTTCGCTACTGACCATACGCCCCTTCGGGGCTTGTCGGCTCCGGGCGGCTCAATTCATACGAGAAAACGCTGGATGTAAATAACTTGTATGGACATTCCCTCACCCCGGGCTGACGCCCGACCCTCTCCCAAACGGGAGAGGGTAAAAAGCGGCCGCCGTGGACTCCCTTCTCCCCGTGGGAGAAGGGGCGGGGATGAGGGCGCTTACTGACCTTCGCCCCTTCGGGGCTTGTCGGCTCCGGGCGGGCTTTTTGTTTGAAAAGGATATTTGTTTATGGTGTAATGCGCGCGGGGGCTAAAGAAGCGACCATGAGGATTTGGTCGGGGAGGTACACATGCGCCGCATGGTTATCGGCTTGATCGTTCTTTTGACCCTGCTCGTCGGCGCGGCCGGGGCCAATGATATGGACTTCACCGCCGAATATTCCTTTTTCAATTTTTCCACCCAGCGCGAGCATGTCGGCTCGATTCGTTATTACGATGAAAATGCCTATGTGTTCGATTTCGACGTTCTCCCCGACGGCCGGTCGACCTTGCTGGTGAACGGGCACAACAACCACAAACATGGATGCCGGACGACGATCTTCCGTTTTGCCGCCGATGGAACAAAGCAATGGTCGCATGTCCATGAAGAAACCATAAACGACATCGCCGTTGCGCCCGACGGCGCCGTGTACGCCATCAGCGCCAGTTACGGAAGAAGTTATTATCTGATACGATTTTCGCCGGAAGGCGAGGTGTTGTGGGATCTGCTGATTCCGGATCCGGACAATCATCATGCCTATGCCAAGCGGTTGGAAATCGCGTCCAACGGCGATGTGGTGTTTGCCGGCCGTTCTCTGTACGGCGACGACGTGAGTCTGGTGGCGGGGCGCGTCGATGCGGACGGCAACCTGCTGTGGCTGCAATTGTTCAAACCGACCGACGACGCGATCCAGGCGAGAATGTTCGATGTGGCGCTCGACGCGGACGACAATGTGGTCATGATAGGTTATTACAAGCGGATGATATCGTTCATTATCCTTCACTATTACCTGACGCTCACCTACGACGGACAAGGCAACCTGCTGTGGTCGGACCACTTTTTTCTTCCGTATCCGCATGTGAGCGAGGATGAAAATCACGTCGCCTTTAACGATGAGGGGCAGGTGATCATCGCATTTTCAATGTACGACAAAGAAACCTATGCGGATGCGCTGTTGATGAAATATGAGTCCGACGGCGAACTTATCTGGCAACATCAATTGACCGAACCGGAAGAGCAATATTACAACGCTCTGGCGCTCAATGAAGACGGCGAAATCCTTCTGGCCGGGCGCGATTTTCTTTCCGGCAAGGGCAACAATCGCCTCCGGTTGATCAAGGTCGACGCGGAAGGCGAGTTGGTCTGGAGCAACTCGTTTTTGCCGAAACAGGACATCAGCTCCCACGCCAATCATCTGGATCTCAACGCTGACGGCGAAATGATCGTTACCGGCGCCACCTGCGCGGACGAGTGCCGCTATGCCGTGCTTTACTATGACGACGACGGCGCCCTGTTGGCGCAAACTATGCTCGATCCGGTCGACCCGATGATCGGGGCCGAGGGCCTGTACGCCAATTTCATCGACACCGGCGCATTGGTGTTCGGCTATGCCGACAATGAGGACGTCAATTGGGACGACTTCCCGGAAAACGATTATGCGCTTATCTATCCGGATGACGATGTCGTTCCCGATGTCGACACTGACGACGATGACGCGCCGCCCGATGACGATGACGCAACGGCCGACGACGATGAGGCAACGCACAACGACGACGACGCGA
>CALBTQ010000372.1 GCA_937967875.1 uncultured Pseudomonadota bacterium | reverse complement strand
AGATCGTATTCGGTGACTGGAGTTCAGACGTGTGCTCTTCCGATCTACGAGGTGTAACCGGCGATGATCATCTTGGGCTTATGCTGCTTGGCCAACTCGAGGATGCGGTCGTAATCGAGCAACTCGGTTTTGGGATCCACGCCGTAGGAGACGATCTTGTAGCGTTTGCCGCTCATGTGGAACTGACTGCCGTGCGACAGGTGCCCGCCTTCCATCAGATCCATGCCCATCACGGTGTCGCCCAGTTTGACGAACGCGTCGAAGGCCGCGATGTTCGCCGCCGCGCCCGACAGCGGTTGCACGTTGGCGAAGATTTTCTCGGCCGGAGTTTTCTCGGTCGCGAACGCTTCGGCCGCGCGCCGGCGGCAGATCGACTCGATCAGATTCACGTACGCGTTGCCCTTGTAGAAACGGCGATCCGCATAGCGCCGGTAATGCGCCAGGCGGTAAGAGTAGTCGGTCAGGTCTTCCAGCGGCAGCTTGGTGTTGGCCGAGGGCGGATACCCTTCGGCGTACAGGTTCGTGAAGCAGCTATCCAACACCCGCCGCACCGGCCAGGCGCAGATGCTTTCCGAGGGAATCAAAATGATCGAGCGCGCCTGGCGCTCCTCTTCCCAAGCGATGAGCTGATCCATAATCGGATCGGCGGCGGAAAGATCGTCGTCAAACAGGAAATCGGTCATCGGATCGTTCGGCATGGTTCATTCCCCTAGCGATGTTCTCCGCGCCAAGGCGGGTCGTCCGTGAAAATTTACACAGATATGGTTGCGCTCAGATAACACCCTCCGGGCGAAAATGTCAATTTCCTTCGGCCGTTTCCCGCTTTTAGTTATTGGAATATGGCTTGCGCCCTTGACTGTACGGACCGTTGTCATAAAATGCGGCGCGTATTTCATCGAGGGAACAACATCATACGGCGTTAGCGCCCGAATGTACTTGCTTGCAGGACGTTACGGGATGGAGGCCGGTAAAATCAGACGTTCCTCCAGACGGCTTGGACCCGCCCGCGGGCCGAGACTCAACCCGGTCGCTGCAAGTGTAACTGGAACCCGTCAACCGCAAACACAGGAAGAGGACCATGGAACGCAAAAAAGTGGACATCGGTTACCTGCAGCAGAAGAAAAAGGCCGGGGAAAAGCTCACGATGCTCACCGCATACGACTACCCCACGGCGAAAATTCTCGACGAGGTCGGCGTGGAGACCATTCTGGTCGGCGACAGCGCGGCGAACGTCGTGCTGGGCTATCCGGACACCGTGCCCGTGACGCTCGACGAGCTGCTGGTGCTCAACCGCGCCGTGCGCAAGGCCGTGCAGTACGCCTTCGTCATCGGCGACATGCCCTTCGGTTCGTACAATGTGTCGGCCGAGCAGGCGATCGTCAACGGCACGCGCTTCATGAAGGAAGCGGGTAGCGACGCGGTCAAGCTCGAGGGCGGCGGGGTGATGATCGATAAAATCCGCGCGATGACGCAAGCGGGCATTCCGGTGGTCGGCCACCTGGGCCTGACGCCGCAGACGGCCTCGATGATCGGCGGCTATCGCGTGCAGGGCAACACGGCGGAAAAGGCGCAGGCGATGATCGATGACGCCAAGGCCATCGCCGCGGCGGGCGCGATCATGTTGGTGCTCGAATGCGTGCCGGGGCAGGTGGCGGGCAAGATCGCCTCGCTGATCGACATCCCGGTGATCGGCATCGGCGCGGGTCCGGACGTCGACGGGCAGGTGCTCGTGCTCCACGACATGCTCGGCTTCAACCCGAACGTGTCGTTCAAGTTTTTGAAGACCTACCACAAGATCGGCCCGGAAATCGGGCAGGCCGTCAAAGCCTATGTGCAGGACGTGAAGAAAAAGGAATTCCCCGCGGCCGAACATACCTTCACGATTCCGGCCAAGGAATGGAACAAGATCAAAGACCTTTAAAAAAGGAGAAATACGGTGGCAGTCAATATCGTCAGTCAGGTGGATGATTGGGTGAAAATCGAGCGCGTGCTGGTCAGCGTGTCGGATAAAGCCGGCCTGGAAACGCTGATCCCCGGCTTGTTGGCGATCAATCCGTCGATTCATTTTTATTCGACCGGCGGCACGTATCAGACGATCGCCGCGCTCTTGGGCGACAAGGCCGCGGATCATCTGACGCAGGTCTCCGCCTACACCGGCCAGCCCGAAACCCAGGGCGGTCTGGTTAAAACGCTCGACTTCAAAATCTACCTCAGCCTTCTCACCGAGAAATACAACGACCATCACCAGGGCGATCTGGAGCGCACCGGCGCGTTGCCCTTCGACATGGTGGTGGTCAATTTGTATCCCTTCGCAGCGACCGTCGCCCGCGCCGAGGCGACCGTCGAAGAGGCGCGGGCGAACATCGACATCGGCGGCCCCTGCATGGTGCGCGCGTCGGCGAAAAATTATCTGCGCGTGGCCTCGGTGGTCGATCCGGCCGATTACCCGCGCCTGCTCGACGACCTGCGCGCCAACCACGGTCAGATCAGCCTGGCGCAGCGTTTTGCGCTGGCCCGCAAATCGTTCGCCCACACGGCGGGCTATGACAAGGCGATCGGCGAATACCTGGCCGAGCAGGACCCGGCGCGGGTGCCGTCCGCCTACATTCTGATGGATGACGAATAAAAGGAGCATGTTCGTGGCACAGGATCTAAAAAAAGCGTATTCGACCATTGTCGAGGAGCACTTCCCCGAGCGGATGGAAGTCAGTTTCGTCAGCGGCGACGCGCGCCGGACGATGGTCTACGAAAAGGTGCTTTGGGAAGTCGAAGGCGAGCGCAAGGGCTTGCGTTACGGCGAAAACCCGGGGCAGGAAGCGGCGCTGTACAAACTGATCAACGGCAACCTCGCGCTGGGCGAGGTGGTGACGATCGCGCCGGGGCGCTACCTGGTCAGCGACGCCGAGCTGCTGCAGTTCGGCAAGCACCCGGGCAAGATCAACCTCACCGACGCCGATAACGCGCTCAACATTTTGCGCTTCCTGATGGACAAGCCGGCCGCGGCGATCATGAAGCACAACAATCCGTCGGGCGTGGCGCTGGCCGACACTCTGGTCGACGCGTATCTCAAAGCCGATCTGGCCGACCACGTGGCGGCCTTCGGCGGTTGCATCGCGCTGAACCGGCCGGTCGACGCCGACACCGCGCAGGCGATCAGCGAACGCTACGCGGAAGTGGTCGTCGCGCCGGAGTTCGAGGAAGGCGCGGTGGGAATCCTCGCGGCGCGCAAGAACCTGCGCATCATGAAGATCCACGCGATGGAAAAACTGGCGTCCTACGCCGCCGAGCGGTTCATCGATTTCAAGAGCCTGATCGACGGTTCGGTGATCGCGCAGCTTTCCTATCTGCCAGTCGGTCTGACCCCGGCCGAACTGACGCTGGCCGAAACGACCTACAAGGGCCGGCAGTACCAGGTCGAGCGCACGCCGACCGCCGCCGAATACGCCGATATGATTTTCGGTTGGAAGGTCGAAGCGGGCGTCACCTCGAACTCGGTGATCTACGTCAAGGACGGCGTGACTGTGGGCATCGGCACCGGCGAACAGGACCGCGTGGGCGTCGCCGAAATCGCGCGCGACAAGGC
>CALBTQ010000371.1 GCA_937967875.1 uncultured Pseudomonadota bacterium | reverse complement strand
AACGTGTCGAACGTGTACAGGTACGCTTTGACCGTCTCGCGTTCGTAGTTGTATCGATAGGCGAAAACGCCCAAACTGGTCAGCACGCCGATCACGACAACGGTCTTCGCGATCGAGTGGATTAACTTGCGTGTCGGCTGTTTCATCGGTAAAAACCATTATCACAGTCGCGCATAATTGCAACGGATACTAGGACGCGCGTTTTCCCGGGGAGGTCAATTATCCGCATTCTGCTCGCCTCGAACCGTTACTTTCTCTCCGGCGGGCCGGAGCGTTATCTGTTCGCCGTTCAGCGGCTGTTGACCGAACGCGGGCATGAGGTAACGCCCTTTGCGTTGCGTTACGCGCGCAACGAGCCATGCGCCGAAGCCGATTATTTTCCGCCGGCGCCGCTCGATGAGAATTTCGTGCTGCACGGCGATCGTCCATTATCGTCGACCGAACGCGCCCGCCTGGCGCTCAAGGTCATGCGCAACGACGAAGTGCGCCGCGCCGCCATGCGTGTGCTGCGCGAGAAAAAAATCGAAGTCGTCTTCGCGTTGCAGATCGCACATTATCTGTACCCCGAGTTGATCCTCGCCGCGCACGAGGTCGGCGTACCGGTGGTGATGCGCCTTTCCGATTTCCAGATGATCTGCCCGGCTTACAATTGCCTGCGCAACGGCAAGCCGTGTTTCCTTTGCCGTACGAGCAAGGTTCCCGCCCTGGCGCATCGCTGCCTGAAACATTCGCTGGCTGTCACCGCCGTGCGTGTCGCCGCGATGACCTACGCCGACCTGCGCGGCGCGAACGCCAAGGTGGCGGGCTTCATCGCGCCGAGCCGTTTTCTGGTCGAGAAAATGAAAGAGGGGGGATTCGCGCCGGGGCGCCTGTGGCATCTGCCCACGCCGTTGCCGCTGCCGCCCGATCCCGGGCCGCCGCCGGCTGACGGTCCGCTGCTGTTCGTCGGCGGATTGTTCCCGGCCAAGGGTGCGCGGCTGGCGATCGAAGCAGTGCGCGGCACGGATCATCGTTTGATTGTTGCCGGTGACGTGGAAACGCCTGACGGACGCGAACTGCGCGAGTGGGCGAGCCGCGAGCGCATCGGCAACGTCGAGTTTGTCGGCTTTGCGCGCGGCGAGGAGCTGACGCGCCTATATGCGCAGGCCCGCGCGGTCGTCGTGCCTTCGTTGTGGTGGGAAAATTCGCCGCACACCGTGCTGGAAGCGCTGGCGCACGGCCGGCCGGTGGTGGCGAGCAATCACGGCAGTCTGCCCGAGCAGGTGCGCGACGGCGTCACCGGTTTGCTGTTTACGCCGGGTGACGCGGGCGGATTGATTGCCGCGCTGCAACGGTTGCGTGAGCCGGGCCTGGCCGAGCGCCTCGGACGCGCCGGGCGTGAGCTGATCGCCCGCGAACACGATCCGGCGTTGCATGTCCAACGGCTGGAACGCCTGCTGGAAGGGGTCTTGCGGTGAGCGAATCCGGCGGACGCAAGATTCTGCGGTTGTTGATCGTCGCCCATCTGCTGCTGACCGGCGCGCTCGCGCTGGGCAATCCGCACGTCCACTTGCTTGACGACGCCTTCTACACGCTGACCATCGCCCGCCACATCGCCGACGGCGAGGGCATCACCTACGGCGGCTACGCCACCAACGGTTTTCAGCCGCTCTACGGTTTTCTGATGACGCCCGTGATGGCCGTGCTGGGCGCGTACCCCGAATTGTGTCTGCGCCTCGCGTTGTTGCTGATGGCCTGCGCCTCGGTCGCGCTGCTGGCGCTTGTCTACCGCCTGACCGCCCGCCTGGTCGACGAGCGCGCCGCCGTCGTCGCCGGCTGTTTGTACGTGTTCAACGCCAACCTGATCGTCCACTCGATGAGCGGTCTGGAAACGCCGCTGCACGCGCTGTTGTTCTGGGGCACGATCGCGTTTTATCTGCGCCTGCGCGATGACAAAACGCCGCGCCGGTTGTTGCTTTTAGGCGTTTTGCTCGCCTTGACCGCCTACGCGCGCTTCGACGCGGTTTTCCTCTTTTTTGCCGTCGGGCTCGATTGGCTGTGGCGTCGTCGGCGCGAACCGTTGCGGATGATGCGCGGCGGCTTGACGATCTTCCTGCCCGCGTTGGCGTTGCTCACGCCGTGGTTCGTCTGGAGCAAAGCGGCGACCGGTTCGTTTTTTCAATCCAGCGGCGCGTTTCACCATTGGCGCGGTCTGGTGCGGCAGGACATTCCGGAATCGCTGGGCGGGATGATGAAGTTCGCGGTCGTCAAACTGGTCAGCCTCGGCATCAAACTGCCGTTGGAGCCGCTAACCGGTTACGAGGGATTGATGCGTTTGCTTGCGCGCTGGCTGTTGGGCGTCGAGCGGTTGCAAACCGGTTTTCTCGCGCAACTGCTAAAAACGCGCCCCGGTGCGGCGGTCGTGTTGTTGCTGATCGTTGCGGGGCTGGCCGTCGCTTTGATCGCCGGCGGCAAAGCCGGCCTGCGTCGCGTAGCGCGCTTACGGCCGCTGGGCTTCGTGCCGATCGCCCTGGCGGGCGCGGCGTTGTTTTATCCGCTGTACATGCTCAATTATTCGATGCGTCATTTCTTCCCGTTCAGCATCGGCCTGCTGATGGTGTGGGGCGCGTTTTTCTCCGGTCTGGCCGAGACGAAATGGCTGCACGCGAAAACGCGGCAAGCCGTCGCGCTCGTTGTTGTCGCCTTGCTCTTATCGTTGCCGGGCATCGGCAATTGGCTGAAAAGCGCCTCGCCGACGCACGCTCGCGAACTGGTGCGCACGATCGAGCAAACCGTACCGCGCGGAGCGCGAATCGGCTACACCGACTGCGGCGTATTCGGTTATTATCTGCCGGATTATACAGTGGTGAATCTTGACGGCATCCTTAACTTCGAAGCGCTGCGGGCCATGCGTTCCGGCGACGTCGGCGCGTACCTTGTGGAGCACGAGGTGAGTTACGTGCTGTATCTGCACAATTTCCAGGCCGAATACAAACAGCAGTGGGACACGTACGTCGCGCCGCGGGTGGAGGTTGTGCCGCCGACCGACTGGATCTTCCGCCTCAAACAGCCTTAGCCGCGCGCGATCGCCTCTTCGATCAACTTGCCGAACTCGCTGCAGCGTACCGTTTTCGCGCCGGTGATCTGCCGCGCCAGATCATAGGTCACCGTCTCGTTTTGAATGGTCTTCTGCATGGCCTTTGTGATCATCGCGGCGGCCTCCTTCCAACCGAGATATTCGAGCATCAGCACGCCGGAAAGAATCACGCTGGACGGATTGACCTTGTCCTGCCCCGCGTAGTGCGGCGCGCTGCCGTGCGTTGCCTCGAAGACGGCCGCTTCATCGCCGATGTTCGCGCCCGGCGCCATGCCCAACCCGCCGACCTGCGCCGCGGCGGCGTCGGACAGGTAATCGCCGTTGAGGTTGGTCGTGGCGATGACCTCGTGCCAATGCGGGCGCAGCAACAGATCCTGAAACATGGCGTCGGCGATTTTATCCTGCACCAAAATCTTGCCCGCCGGCGGCTCATGTTCGTCACCGACCTCATCGAGCGTGACCATCCGTTCGCCGAGCATCTCGCGCGCCACCTCGTAGCCCCAATTGCGGAACGCGCCCTCGGTGAACTTCATGATGTTGCCCTTGTGCATGAAGGTAATGCGCCGCCGGCCGTGGGCGAGGGCGTACTCCACCGCTTGGCGGATCAGCCGCTTGCTGCCGAACCGGCTGATCGGCTTGATGCCCACCGCGCTGTCGATGCGCACGTCGGCGCCCAGATTGTGCAGGCAGTGCATCAGCGATTCGGCTTCCTTGCTGTCGGCGGCATACTCGATGCCGGTGTACACGTCCTCGGTGTTCTCGCGGAAGATGACGATGTCCAGCTTCTGCGGCGCGCAGATCGGGCTGGGCACGCCGTCGAAGTGTTTCACCGGCCGCACGCAGGCGTACAGATCGAGCTGCTGGCGCAAGGTGACGTTGACCGAGCGGAAGCCTTCGCCGACCGGCGTGGTCATCGGCCCTTTGAGCGCGACGACGTGCTCGCGAATAGCCGCCAGCGTCGCGGCGGGCAACAGTTCGCCGCCGGCTTCCAGCGAGTTGAGCCCCGCAGGCAACGCCTGCCAATGCAGTTTGCGTCGACCGTCATAGGCTTTGGCGACCGCGCGGTCGATGACCGACACGGCCGTGTCGACGATCTCCGGACCGGTGCCGTCGCCCTTGAGCAAGCATATAATCGGATTGTCGGGAACCGACGGATTCCCGTCGCGAATCGTAATTTTCTCCGGCATCCATTCCCTCCCTGCAAAATGGATGACTAAATATAACCACGATTTTTCGAGCGGTAGCGTCTATTGATTCGATGTGCCCAAATCTTCGATGCCGTATTTTTCCATCTTATAGCGCAGCCGGTTGCGATCGATGCCCAGCAACGTCGCCGCGCGCGATTTCACGTACTCCACTTCGGTCAGCGCGCCGGTGATCAGCGTTTTCTCGAACTTCTCCACTTCGGAGTCGAAGTCCACCGGCCCCGACAGCCGCGGCGTCGCTTCGCCCGTGCCGGTGATGTCGTTGGGCAGATGCTCGACCGTGATCGCTTCGCCCATCGCCAGTACGCAGGCGCGCTCGATGACGTTCTGCAGCTCGCGGATGTTGCCGGGCCAATGATATTTGGTCAGCAACACCATCGCTTCGGGCGTGATCGTCTTGGCCGGTCCGCGTCCCGAATGCAGCCGAAGGAAATGTTCGACCAGCAGCGGGATGTCTTCCAGGCGGTCGCGCAACGAGGGCATGACGATCGAGATGACGTTCAGGCGATAATAGAGGTCTTCGCGGAACGTCTTGCGTGCGATGCCTTCCTTGAGGTCCTGGTTGGTCGCCGAAAGGATGCGCACATCGACCGATAAAGTCTGATTGCCGCCGACGCGCTCGAATTCTTTTTCCTGCAAAAAGCGCAGCAGCTTGATCTGCACATTGTGGTTGATGTCGCCGATTTCGTCGAGGAACAACGTGCCGCCGTCGGCCTGTTCGAAGCGGCCGATTTTGCGGGCCATCGCGCCGGTGAAGGAGCCCTTTTCGTGGCCGAACAATTCGGATTCAAGCACTCCTTCGGCGTAGGCGGCGCAGTGGGCGCGGATGAACGGCTTATTTTTACGCGGGCTGTTGTAGTGAATCGCGCGCGCGACCAACTCCTTGCCGGTGCCGCTTTCGCCGAGGATCAACACCGACGCGTCGGAGGTGGCGACCTTGCGGATC
>CALBTQ010000370.1 GCA_937967875.1 uncultured Pseudomonadota bacterium | reverse complement strand
GAGTTCGTATTCGGTGACTGGAGTTCAGACGTGTGCTCTTCCGATCTGGTGGAAAGGACAATGCTGGTGCCGTAATTGCGCACTAACTCGCCCAAGCCATCCACGATCGTGGAGAGCAGTTTCGCCGGCAGCGTTTGTACTTCATCAAGGATGACCACGCTACGCGCGATGTTGTGCAGCTTGCGGCAACGGCCGGGCTGGTTGGCAAACAACGATTCAAAAAACTGCACCGACGTGGTCACAACCAATGAAGCATCCCAATTCTCTGCGGCGAGCGATGAGCGGGGGGGAATTTCCCTTGTCTCGTCGGTTTCCACACGAGCGATGCTGTGGTGTTCAATCACTGCATCGTCACCAAACACATCTCGATACACTTGCGCGTTTTGTTCAATGATACTGGTGAAAGGGATCACCACGATCACGCGATTCAGGTTGTGTCGCACCGCATGATCGAGAGCGAAGGACATCGCCGATAGGGTCTTGCCCCCGCCGGTTGGCACGGTCAGGGAAAACAACCCCGGCGGCTGCAAGGCGGCGGCGCGGCATTCGTTCAACACGCGACGGCGTAGCTGATTGAGCGGCGTCAGGACGGCCTCGCCCGTTTTGGTCAGAAGGTATTCGTCAAGTTGCAACTTCATGTCTTCCAGCCGGAGTGTGCCGGCACGAAGATCGAACTTTTCTTCATTGAAAAATCGTTCGGTGTCCAGGTAATCGGCATCGACCAACGTGGAGAAGATCATTCGCAACCAGAATTCGTAGGTGATTTCGTCGTGTGTCAAAAAATGCGGCTTGATTTGCAGAGGGAAAATTTGCGGAAATCCAAAGCTTCGCGCTCGCTTTAAATGACAACGAGCCTCATTAAGATCGGCGCGTATATCCTGAGCGAACTCCATAAAATTCGGCAATCCGCTGTGGTGACCGGAAACCGCCGCTGCCAGCAAGCAGCTAACATCATTATGGTTAAATAATTCAGCCGCCCCGACATAGGCATGACGAACGCGGTGAGGGTTACCCCGCAATCGATCTTGAAACGCCGATTGAGTTTTCCCAAGATCATGCGCCAGTGCAGTCAATTCCGCAGCAGCACCCGAGGCGAATTTCTCCGCAAATTCTCTGGCAAGTCGCGCCGTTTCGCGCAAATGATCCGCCAGCAAGTGGTGCCGTCCGCTTTGATCCACATGCGCCAGGATTTCGGGGGTACAATCTTGATCTGAACGATGACCACTCATGCCCAACCTCCAATGACATGATTGAATTGCACATTACTTTGCCATTACGACACAAGGGGTCGTATCCAGATTTTTTCGGAAAACAATAGTCATAATGGTTTCAGAAAAAAAATATTATCAAATATTGAATATTGGTAAAAGCAGCTTTAATAGAAAAAAATATTCTTTCCAAATCATAAAATTTTTAACAGAGTCGATCTCATGAGCGCTCTCTGAAAGATGAAAAAAGCGAGCTTATGGCACCAGTCAACCTTTACAAATCCGCCATGATCCTGATCCAACAAGGCAAGTTCGATTACATTACACCAATGTTGGAACAAGCGGCGCGCGGCGCAAACAATTGGGAAATAAAAGGCTTGATACCCGCCGGACAAGCAGGAATCGGCAACTGCGCTGGTGATCCAGCAGGCGGAATTGCTGTGCAACGGGATAGCGGCGTAGACTGCGATTACAAACCGGCGTCGGTTACTGACGAGTAACAAAAAGAAAAGGCGAGCATCCGCCCGCCTTCACTTCAGTTCGAGGATCCGGTTTTACCGCTCAACCCATGTCGGGCCATGAAGCGTACCGTGGTTGCCGTTGGGGCTTTCGTCGTTGACCGTATTGCCTGTTACTTTATCGAAGTGCCAGGGCTCAATGGCTCAACCGCCTAGTGCACCGTACGGCACACGCGGAATCCTCGTTTATTTGATTCTTCAATCGGGTACCAATGATTACGGTAGGCTGATTTGCATTGTACGACAGGAGATAACCAGCCACCACCACGGTGTACACGCTCTTCCCCGAGCGTAGGACCGGTCGGATCAGTAACCGTCCCACCGGCATAGCCGTACAAATCCCAGACCCATTCTTCCACGTTGCCGGACATGTCGTACAACCCCCACGCGTTCGGCATCTTCAAGCCGACTTCCTTGGTTCCATAGGGGTCGTTGTTGTCGTGGTACCACCCAATCATGTCCAGATTGGGGTCGTTGTTGTAACTCGTGATATCGCCGCTGTAGAACGCCGTGGTCGTGCCGGCGCGGATGGCATATTCCCATTCCGCTTCGGTCGGCAGCCGGTATCCTTCGCATTGATATACCGTCGCCGCATTAATATCAACTTCCGCGTTGTTGATGCCGCGATGTTCCCAGTTCATGCAGGTCATGTAGTCGTCGCCTGCGGGATACCAATCATTGCAAATGACCTCCGACAGAGTATAGCAGGGAGTATAACCCGCATTCAGGGATAGCTCATTGGCGTAGGCCAACGTGTTGTACCAGTTCAGGTTTTCGACCGGGCAGTTGTCGCCACATTCTTCGCCGCCACCATTCGGCCCGAAGTAACTCGGGTTGATTCCAATTACCTCGGTGAACTCAGCCTGCAGATCGGAAGAGCACACGTCTGAACTCCAGTCACCGAATACGATCT
>CALBTQ010000369.1 GCA_937967875.1 uncultured Pseudomonadota bacterium | reverse complement strand
ACGTCAACTTCGTGCTCAATACCGCATTACTGACCATCTTCGGGACGATCCTGGGCGGGCGCGCGCTGTTCGTCATCACGACCTGGGGCGAGCGCTTCGCCGACAAACCGTGGTACGAGATCTTCAAAGTCTGGGAAGGCGGCCTGGTTTTCTACGGCGGCTTTTTCGGCAGCATCCTCTTCGCCTGGATCTACGCGGCCGTCAAAAAACAGAAAGTCCTGGCGCTGATGGACCTGTTCGCGCCCTATGCCGGGCTGGGCCTGGCCATTCACCGCCCCTTCGGCTGCTTCATGAACGGCTGCTGCTTCGGCGCGCCGACCGACATGCCCTGGGGTGTGCACTTTCCGGTCGACGCCTACGCCACGAAGTTCTACGGCATCGGCCAGGCGCTGCACCCGACACAGCTTTACATGGGCCTCAACGGCCTGTTCATGTTCCTGGTGCTGCGCTGGTACCGCGACAAGAAACGCTCGCACGGCGAAGTCTTCGGCCTGCTGCTGAGCATCTACGCGATCAACCGGTTCATCATCGAGTTTTTCCGCGGCGACAAGATCCGCGGCTTCGTCACCGGCGACGCCGTCTGGGGGTTGCTGGTGTTCGTCGTCGGCCTGACTGTGTTCCTGCTGGCGAAAAAACTGGCCAACAAACCGCTGCGCAACGCCGGGTGGATCGTCATCGGCGTCGGCCTGGTGCTGGCCTACCTGAGCCTGTATTCCGACACGATGCACGCGGGCGCCGCCACGCCGTTTTCCACCAGCCAGTTCATCGGCTTCTACACCCTCGCCGCCGGCCTGACCATCTTCCTCAACGCGCGCCTGTTCGGCGCGCCGGTCCAGCCCGAGTACGGCCAACCGCTCGCCCCCGGAGCGCTGGCGAAACCGGTCGAGGCTGAGGGCGAAGCGGTCGCGGAGTAATCAAAATGTCATTTCGACCGGAGCGACCCTGTCCGCCAAAGCCCTAGATTCTACGAAGCCTTGGCGAAGTAGAATGGCGAAGGCGGAAGCGAAGTGGAGAAATCGCTTTTAGTGAATTTATTGCCCTCTTCCCGGATGGAGAAGAGATAATGAAATCAAGCACGCCTTTCCCCATGTTATTCTTCGTTCTCGTCGCGTTTGTCGGCATCGCCTTCGCCGGCGATCTACGCGTGGAATACGACGAGGGCGTCGGCTTCGACTCCAAGGATTACGTCGACCACATCGTCTCCGTCAAACCGAGCAAGGTGACGGCCTCTTCGACGCTCGACGACAATCGCGCCTATCGACCCCACAACGCCGCCGACGGCGACGCCAAAACCGCCTGGTGCGAAGGCGCCGCGGGAACGGGGAAAGGCGAGTGGATCCGCTACGATTTCGCCAAGCCGGTCCAGGTCGTCGGCTTTGCCCTGACGCCCAAGTACGCCAAAGACAAAGCGACCATGTTCAACAACGGGCGCGTAAAACGCCTGCGCATCGAAATGGAAGGCGGGTTCTCGCGCACGGCGGAATTCAAAGACGACGACGAGCGGGTCGCATTCGGTTCCGCGCAGTTGGATTATTCGCTCCCGATGATCGACTTCAAAGCCGACCGGACCATCAAAAAACCGGTGAAATCATCCTGGGTGAGATTCACCATCGAGGAGGTCTTCCCCGGGAAGAAATACCAGGACACCTGCATCTCCGAAATCGACGTCAAGCGTTGGAGATGAGGGCTCTCTCGTTGTTGCACGTAGTTTTTTCGTGACATGATTTTCGTCATCCTCGGGCTTGACCCGGGGATCCAGGATTCCTTTAACGCCGTGCGCAGCGCGGCTTACCTTTCCATAAGCTCAGGAAGGGTATTTGCTGGTCCTGGATGCCCGCCTCCGCGGGCATGACAATTCTTTCCGTCATCCTCGGGCTTGACCCGAGGATCCAGGATTCCTTTAACGCCGTGCGCAGCACGGTTTAAAAAGGTCAGGAAGAGTATTTGCTGGTCCTGGATGCCCGCCTCCGCGGGCATGACAATTCTTTCCGTCATCCTCGGGCTTGACCCGAGGATCCAGGATTCCTTTAACGCCGTGCGCAGCACGGTCTACCTTTTCATAAGGTCAGGAAGAGTATTTGCTGGTCCTGGATGCCCGCCTCCGCGGGAATGACGGAAGGGCTGTCATGCACGGCCATGCCCTGCGGGCAAGACCGTGGCACCCGGCGTTTTACCTTGTCATCTCGACCGAAGCGACCTTGTCCGCCGAAGCCCAAATTCTACGAAGCCTAAATTCTACGAAGCCTTGGCGAAGTAGAATGACGAAGTAGAATGGCGAAGGCGGAAGCGGAGTGGAGAGAACCCTTTTGGTTCGTAACGAAAAGGGATTCCTTCCTCCTCCGCTAAAGCTACGGCGGACTAGCCAATCGACACGCTGTCGCGTGTCTCCGTCGGAATGACAATATACGCAGCACACCTTTGGCTCTTGCTAAAAAATGCGACACACGAGCAAGTCATCCTGAACGTTAATCCTCCGAAGCTTTAGCGAAGGAGGAAGTGAAGGATCTTTCGTTCGTTCACGTAGATTCTTCGTCGCGCCGATAGCGCTCCTCAGAATGACCGTCTGTCCGTGTGCCATAGTTTTCGCCGCAAGGCGAAAGCTGTGCTCGTAATTATTTAAATACGGCAACTCCCTCTTGACCTTGTCAAAATCATCGGTAAAATATGTTCATTAGCACTGAGGAAGGTTTGTTTGGTAGGGCACCCCAATAGGGGTGCTTTATTTTTTAAAAACCCAAGCGAACGATCGTCAGATCGTAAGCTTGGGTTTTACGTTAAAAAATCGACTAGATCGACACGCCCTCGGCCAGCGAGAGGGCGCGGGCCGGACAGGCCGCGAGGCAGATTTCGCAGCCGATGCACGCGTCCGGGTCGAAGGACACTTCCATCGTCGTGCGGTCGGCGATGTGCAGCGCGCCCGACGGGCAAAAGCCGGTGCACGCGCCGCAGTGGGTGCACGTTTCCGCATCGTAGACGATGTCCTGCTCCAGCGCCTCGACCGTCACGCCGGGGATCGAGCGCAGGTACTCCTGGGCGCGCAGGAACTCGCCGTTGAACCCGGAAATTTCCAGAATCATCAACCCTTCCTGTCGCGGCAGCACCTTGGCCTTGAGAATGGAAAAGGAAATATCGAAGTTGCGCGCCAGTTCGCAGACGATCGGCTTGCGCCAGGCTTGTTTGTCGAATTTGAGCACTTTGGTTTTGGTGATCACGTGAGTCTCCTTCACGGGAGTTTGACCAGGGCCAGTTCGCCCCAGATCCCGAGTTTGTCGTGAATGACGATGCACACGCCGGCCACGCCCGCGATCGTTTGCGCGAAGACCAGCGCGGCGTCGACGTCGGCGGCGGTGCGCACGCGGTTGGCCACGGCGGTGGCGGCGGCGTCGGCCAGCGCCGCGTCGCGCGCGTAAATGGTGACCGCGTCGGCCTTCCCTTCGCTGTAGGAATGACCGACCGTGCCGCTGCTCGTGCACAGCGCGCCGGGGGTTTGCGTCGCGGCGATCTTCAACCCGATGCGGCCGGAAAACGGCGAGTCGCCCGCCACCAGGCCGACGGTCAGCTCGTCTTCAAGCTGCAACCAGCAATCGCCGCCGTTCTCGACGATCACCTGCGCCGACTCCTTCACCAGCGCACGCCCGACTGCTTCGGCCGTGGCCCCCGCGACCGCGGCCATCGGCCCCACCCCGGCGGCCTTTCCCGCCTGGAGCATCGCCTTGACCAACGGCGGCGCGAAGGGATCGGCCGGCAGCGGCGCCAGCGCGGTCGCGAACTCCGGGTGCTGCGCGATGTAGGTTTCGATCTGATGCCGCGCGGTCAGCAACGCCCGCTCGGCCGGCGCGCTCAGGTCGGCAGCGGCGCGGATGAACAAATCGCTTTGCGCCACTGTGACGCGAAACGCGACCGTCGCGGTCGTCGCGAAGTTGCGGTAGGTGCGGTTGTCGTAGAGGCTCATGACGCCTTGGCCTGCGGCAGTTTATCCTGCGGCTGACCGAGCATGAACTCTCCCGCCTCGATCCACTGTTTGAGCACTCCGGCGATCTCCCGCGCCCGCGGATAGCTCGACAGCGGTGCGGTCGGCACCTCGCGTCCGTTCACCTCGATGAACCCGCTTTTCAGTTGCGCGTAGGTGACCTCGGCCAGCACCTCGCTGCCGCCCTGCGGATAATCGGCGCCGTAGTCGATCACTGGGGCAACCAGTTTTTCGTCGCCGAGCGAAGCCAGGCGCACGACCTCGCTGTCGAGCACCGGCAGCGGAATGCCGATGCCCACGGCCAGCGAAACGCCGTAACCGATCATGCTCACGCCGCGCACGTAGCGGGCCGACATCTGCTTCAGGTCGCCGCGCACCGCGATGTTCCCGGCCCCGCCGCGCGGCACGCCGTCGTCTGTGCGCGGTTCGTCAGGATTGTGCTGCGTACCCGCGCCGATCACCCAGCCCTGCGCGCCGCCCAAAAAGATCCGCGTGCCGATGCCGATCGTCCGGTAGTACGGATCGGCCAGCAGCGGCGACAACTGCCCGGCGCTCGAATAACCGGCGTTGCCCAGGCGCGGCTTGAGGATGCCCATGTACGTGTAGACCGTACGGTCGGTGGTGTTCACCGCCACGTTGTAGTTCTGGTAGGCGTTGCGCGGATTGAGCAACCACGCGTCGCGGAAATCATCCAGGCGATACTGCGCGATGAACTCGCGGCGCGGATAGCAGTCGGTGCCGTAGGATTCGGCGCGCAGCGTGACGGTCTTGCCCGCCAGCAGATCGGCGATGACGTGCCCCCCGCCGTAATCGAAACGCCCGGGGTAAACCTTGTTGGCCGGATCGTCGTCCGCAATCTGCGTCGCGCCGAGGAAGAAATCGACCGCCGCCAATCCGGCATGAGCTTCGACCTCGTTGAGCCACACCTTCGAGGCGCGGATCTTCGGCTTGGTGTGCCAGAAGTTGAACAGCGCGCCGCTGCTGCACATCGGGCCGAAGGTGCCGGTCGTCACCACGTCGACCTTCGCGGTCGCCGCTTCGACGCCCTCGTCCCGCACCAGCCCGATCAGCTCCTCGGCGGTGACCACCACCGCCCGCTTGGCGCGGATCTTCTCGTTGATCTCCTCATAGGTCCGCTTCACGCTTGCCATGCATCCACCTTTCCGCCCTTGTCCGGTAATTGGTTGCTTTGCGGGGGGAAAATAAAAATCCCCTCCTGGAAGCCAGGGGGGGTTATCGACCAACCCGCCTTATCTTCCAGGGTTTTGCCACCCTGCGGGAGTTAGCACCGTCCCCGGTCCTTTTTCGACCGGTGGTTGCTGTGGCTTCATCGGGCCCGTCCCTCAGCCACTCTTGATAAGGGCAGTGATCATTATCGAGGAATTGCGCGGGCAACGTCAAGCGCCAGGTGCGGAGGCGAAAAACTCACTCTTCGGGCGGATCCGGCGGCGCGGCGTCGACGGCCAGCGACTCCATCGCTTTGCGGATGTAATGGTCCTTCTCGGCGAGCCGACGCTTGAGCGTGACGTTCTCTTTCTCCAACGATGCGAGCTTGCGCGCCTGTTGATCGTAACCGAAAAATCGCCCCAGCGCGCTCACCCGGCGCGCCAGCCGCGACAACAAAACCGCCGCCGTCAGACCGAACACCGTGCCGATCACCAGGCCGAACACCAACAAATTCGCGCTATCGCTCATCGCTCGCCTCGCCGTTGTACGCTTATCGACAGGATACGCCACGCTCCGCCGCGCGACAACCCGGCACTGGACGACACCGCCCGCTCCCTGTATATTCATGCCCCTGCGGGCGGATAGCTCAGTTGGTTAGAGCGTCGGTCTTACACACCGAAGGTCGCAGGTTCGACCCCTGTTCCGCCCAACCCAGTAAAATGACGATGGCATCATTCCTCGCCAACTCTCAAAATTCGTTTGCCAATAAAAGGGGCGCCGCAACCGTTTAAATCATCGGCTATTGACCCCCCGGGGGAAAAACAACATGCTGAGTGGCCTTAATTGGGAGAACGATTAGCGAGCCATGAGCGACTTTCCTGAGACCACGACAATTCGACTTTTCCACAACCGAGGAAACCGCCGTCCCGACTCGGTTTGCATCAAACAAAAACGCAACGGCCGTTGGCTTTCGTTTACCTGGTCCGAAATTCTGGAAAAAATCGCGCTGCTGGGCACGGCCTTGCGCGATTTGGGGCTGCAACCCGGGCAGGTCGTCGCCATCGCCGCGGGCACCTGCGTCGAATGGACGATCTGCGATTTCGCCACGGTCGGTGGCGGCGGAATCACGGTCGGTCTGTACATGACCTCTACCGCCGAACAGATGCGCTATACCCTCGAGCACAGCGAAGCGCGCTTCATCGTCATCCAAAACCGCGAAGTGCTGGCAAAACTTCTGCCCGTGTTGTCGGAGCTGGAAAAACTGCAATGCGTGATCGTGATCGACCCGGACGGCTGCGACGATCTGTGGCCCGATCATCGATCGTTCGCCGCCTTGATCGACGAAAGGCGCGACCGCGTCGACGTGCAAGATTATTGGCAAACGGCCTGCGCGCGCTGCGACGACCCGGAACGCCCGATCACCTATATCTACACCTCGGGAACGACCGGCGCGCCGAAAGCGGCGATGCTGTGCGCCCGCAATTTTATCGCCGCGGAGAAAATCTTCGGCGCCGCTTCCAATGCCGCGCCGGGCGATTCGTTGATTTCGGTTTTACCCTTGGCCCACGGTCTGCAACGCGTGCTGGACCTCACCGCGTTGGCGGGCGGTGCGGCCGTCTGTTACGGGGAATCGCTGAAAAACCTCGTGGACGACGTCAAGGAAATCCAGCCGACGATTCTCGGCGGCGTTCCCCGCCTGATGGAAAAGGTATTCGAATCCATTCAGACCAAAGCCGAAGCCGGCGGATGGTTCAAGCGCATGGTTTTTCGCTGGAGCCTGCAGGTCGCCCGGGAGTTCGGCGAGTATTACCAAAGCAAACAGGAGCCGCCGCTGATTTTCCGCCTCAAACACAAGCTGGCGACGGCGTTGGTGTTCGGCAAGGTCAACCAGGCGATGGGCGGGCACATCCGGTTCGTGGGCAGCGGCGGCGCGTCGCTGTCGGTGGACATCGCCAAGTTTTTCATGGCCTGCAACATCCCGGTCATGGAAGCTTACGGCATGACCGAAACCACGGTGTGCGGTTCGTTGAATCTGCCGGGCGAGTTCAAGTTCGGCACGGTCGGTCGCGTTTCCCCAGGCGCGGAAATCAAAATCGCCGAGGACGGCGAGATCCTCATGCGCGGCGATTGTCTGTTTCTCGGCTATTACAAAATGGACGCGGCCGTCCAGGCGACGCTGTATCGCGACGGTTGGTTTCTGACCGGCGACGTCGGGATAAAGGACGCCGACGGGTACATGATCGTCACCGACCGCAAGAAGGAGTTGATCATCACCGCCTACGGCGAAAACATTTCTCCCGCCAACATCGAAGCGACCCTGAGCGTATCGCCCTTGATCGCCGCTTCGATGGTCTACGGCGACGACCAGAAATTTCTCGTCGCCCTGATCGATCCGGATCGCGAACGGCTGGCGGCGCGGATCGAACAACTGGATTTGACCGTCGACGCCGCTTGCCCGCTGCATGAAAGCGAAGCGGCGCGCAATCTGATCGCCAAAGAGCTGGAGCAGATCAACGTCGGTCTGGCCAGCTACGAACGGGTGCGCAAGTTCGCCCTGACGCCCGACGCCTTCACGATCGACACCGGCGAATTTACTCCCACCTACAAACTCCGGCGCCGCAATATCTTCGGCAAGTATGAGGCGCTCATCAAGTCGTGCTATGGCGCGGACTGGAAAGAGTAGAAGAAGTGCACAACGCCAACGACGAACCTCTCAATGCCTTTCCCTGGCCCCGGGAAAAGGTCCGCGAATACGCCCGCGAGCATTCCCGCACCGTGCAGGTCAAAGGGCGGGTGTTCACCCGTTTCGGCGTTTGGCTGCTGCTGGCCTTCGTCCGCTCGTTTTCGCGCAAGGGCGCCTGGCGGTTCGGCGCGCTGATCGGCCGCCTGTTGTATGCACTGCGGATCCGGCGCGACGTGGTCATGACCAACCTGGACATCGTCTACGGCGACAAAAAGACGTGGGGCGAGAAAAACGAAATCTACAAGCGTTGTTTGATCAACCTCGGCCGCCAGTCGGTCAACTATCTGCGCACGCCGTTGTACGACGAAAAATTCTGGGACGAAAACGTCGTTATCGACGACGAGCAAACCCTCCGCAACGCCTTCAACAAAGGCAAAGGGGTGCTGATTCTTTCGATGCATTTCGGCGCCTGGGAACTGCCCGGCGGCAAGTTCGGCATGTCCGGCTATCCGGTGGCCAACATCATCAAGATCATCAAAAATCCGGTCGTGGAAAACCTGCTGATCCAGGCGCGGCTGGCGATGAATCTGGGCACCATCCCGCATAAAAATTCGCTGGAGCGCATTCGCGAGGGATTGAAGCGCGGCGAAGGCATCATCATGGCCGTCGACCAGAACATGAAACGCAGTCAGGGCGTGTTCGTCGATTGGTTCGGCCGCCCGGCCTCGACCATCCGTTCCTGCGCCTACCTCGCCCGCGAAACCGGCGCGACGGTCGTGGCCGGTTACTCGCGCCAACCCGACGCGGACCATATCGAAATCGTCGTGCTCGGCGAAATTCCCTGGACGTCCATCCCCGACGATCCTGAGCAAGAATTGCTCGTCAACACCCGCAATTACATCGCGCCTTTCGAAAAGGCGATCTACGACGAACCGGAACCCTGGCTTTGGCTGCACCGCCGCTGGAAAGTGCAGCCCGAAGGCAGCCCGCCGACCTACAAATAAATGGCGAATGGGTTAAGGAAACCACACCGTCCGCCGAAGCCGATCAACCGCCGTTGGGCGTGGCGATCCTCTAAAAATATTCAGCAATTCAAAACGTTATAAATACCTTGACATCCCAATTAAATATGGCAATAATTTTATTAGAAATTCTTCCAGTCGAACCGGCTTTCGCTGGGCGACAAATCCTATGGCCGCCTTGGCGGCCATAGTTGTTTTTTGAGGAATATTTGAAGGTCTTATATGTAGATGAGGCCGGTTGTTTGGGCATGCTGCCCTCGTCAACCTCAAACATTCAACCCGTTTTTGCATTCATTGCCATTGCGTTCGATGTCGAAATTGTCGGTCATTTAACACGAGATTTTCTTGAGTTGAAGCGGCGTTTTTTCCCGGGAATACACAAAAGCGCCCACTATCTCGATGATATTTTGGCCGAGATAAAAGGTGCCGACATTCGCCGAAATATAGCCGTAGGCAGTCGCCGATCCAGCCGTGCCGCTTTCGGATTTCTTGATCATCTGTTAACGCTCATCGAAAACTATAATGGGAGAATATTCGGTCGCGTATGGATAAAAGGAATTGACGAGACCTTCAAAGGACGATCGGTTTACACATTCTCAATGCAGGATTCTTGCTCAACCTTCCAAAAGTATCTGGAGTCCGTCAACGACCAGGGATTTATCATTGCCGACAGCCGGAACAAACCTGCAAACACCAATGTCTCGCATTCCATTTTTACTCGAAAGTTCCAGGCAAACGGTGACGATTTCTCTCGCTTGGTGGAAATGCCGACTTTTGGACACAGCGATAACCACGCCGGCATTCAAATCGTGGACCTTATCTGCTCGGCAATCGTTTTTCCAATAGCTATTCAATCTTACTGCCAAGGTTACATCTCCAGCGTTCATATCCGGGATTATTCTCAATTGAAGTCTCGTTATGGATCTCGCCTTAAGGCTTTTCAGTTCAGATACCAGGACTCCCCAGACAATCGTTGGCGAGGCGGGATTATCGTTTCCGATGCCATTGCGCATCGAAGCGGCAGTGCATTTTTCCGATAATGGAGCGCGTCTTATTCCACCCCGCCTCTTCGCATTCACAACTTTTGAATCAAGTTAAAAATGTGTTAGGATTCGCCGACGACGAGAGGCGCATGAGATACAAAAGTCTGGCCATTATATTGATTCTCTCCTTGATGATGGCAGTGTGTCTGGTCGCCGTGCACAACCACTTCGCCGATCAGGGTCGGCAATACGACCCGAACTGTCCGCTCTGCCGGATTTTACTGGGCTTCGTGCTGCTGCTTGCCACACTGGGCTGGTATTTTTCCCACTACGAAATCGCGACCGTTCTCATTTGCTGTGACGTGCAATCGATCGAGCACGCCGGCCTCCACGCCCTCGCCTCGCGGGCGCCGCCGCTTGCCTGATCGCGGCAGGATCCTCTTCGCAATTACGGGATCGGTCACAATCCGATCCTTTTCCAAGGAGACATATTCATGAAATGCCGGACGGCAACCCTGTTACTGGCGTTGATGATGGCTTTGGTTCTGTTCGCCGGCGCCTGCGGCGACGATGACGACGACAACGACAACAACGATTCCGCCGATGACGACGATGACGATAACGACACCGGCGACGACGATACGACCGACGACGATACCGGCGACGACGACACGACCGACGACGATACCGGCGACGACGACACCGTGGGCCCGTGGGACAACCTGTCGGACGAACTGGGCGCCGGCGAAGTCCGCGCGGGCGTGATCACGGCGGCGGACGAGTTGATCGGCGGTCCACGCGCCCGCGGCATGCTGGGCGACTACAAGCTTTACAACTCGCGCGTCGAGTTCATCGTCCGGGCGCCGGAAAATCCGGGCGTCGGCTGGATCCCCTACGGCGGCAATCTGGTCGACGCCGACCGCGCCCGCCCGGCGAGCGAAGAGGGCGCGGACAGCCTGTGGGCGATGGAGCAGGCGCTGGGCTTGCTGCGCGGCTTCATGGCGCAAGAGGCCGAGGTGGTCAGCGACGGTCATGACGGCGCGGCGGTCGTGCGCATGACCGGCAAGGACGCGGGCATCGACATCGTCGATCACCTCGTGCCCACCTGGGATTACAACCTGACTATCACCACCGAGTACACGCTGCCGGCCGACGCCGATTACCTGATCATTAAAACGACGCTGAAGAACAACACCGACAAAAAGAAAACCGTGTTCCTCGCCGACATCGCGTTGTGGGGCGACGAGGGGAAGATCTTCACGCCGCGCGCGGGCTACAACCTGGGCGATGCCGATCTGCTGGCGAACCTGCGGTGGGTCGGCGGCATTTCGCGCCTCGGCCTGCCGGTGTCCTACGCCGTGGCGACGCTCAGCCCGGGCCGGCGCATGTACGTGCCCTACATCGACGGCGACATTCTGCCGTTGATCGACGGTCTGCTGAAGATCGAGCCGCAGGGCGAGGCGAGCATCGGGCGCATGTTCATCGTCGGCGACGGCGACACCCGTTTGATTCACGAGACGATCGACGCCTTTGACGGCAACACCGATTACGGCACGTTGAACGGCACGCTGCACGTGCCCACCGGCGACGATCCGACCACCGTCGAGATCATCGTGCAGGACAAATCGCGCCCGGACGACTCCAACTACGTCGGCGTGGCCAAGCCCGACGCCACGGGCGCCTTCACGCTGCAACTGCCGCCGGACCGTTACACGCTGTACGCGACCGGCAAGGGACGCGTGGATTCCGCGACCGTTACCATCGAAATCACCGCCGGCAATGAATCCACCGCGGACCTGACCATCGACGAACCGGGCTACTTCTCCTTCGACGTGACCGACGGCGACGGCGCGAACATCCCGTGTATGTTTATTTTCCAGAATGGTTTTAACCAGCCGCGCGCCGCCGGCATCGTGCACCGCGTCTGGACCGCCACCGGCGAAGGCGTCGAGCCCGTCGCGGCCGGCGAATACACGGTGACCGTTACACGCGGGTACGAATACGAAATCGACACGATGAACGTGACGATCGCCGCCGGCGACACTGCCGACTTCGCCACGTCCATCGAGCGCGTGGTCGACACGACGGGCTACATGTCGTCGGACTTCCACTTCCACTCGGAGCGCTCAGTCGATTCGCAAGCCATCCTGCCGCAGCGCGTGATCGAAGCAATGGCCGAGGGCTTGGAAATGCCGGTGATCACCGATCACGACACCGCGTCCGATTTCTCGGGCTGCGTCGACGACCTGGGCGCCAACGACCTGATCAAGTTCGTGTCGGGCATGGAAATCAGCCCGGTGTGGGGCCACACGAACGTCTGGCCGCTGTCGCCGCCGGCCACGGCCGACGATTATTATCCCGTCCGGCTGGCGGAATATGACGACGAAGGCAACTTCGTGAGCCGCTTGACCAATCTCGAACTATGGACCATCGCCCGCGAGGAACTTGGTGCGCAAATCGTCAAGATCAACCATCCGCGCTCGGATTCGTCGGGCTGGTTCAACACGGTGGGCTACGATCCGACCGTCGGCGTCTCGTCGGCCAATCCCAACATCTGGTCGGATCAGTTCGACGCGATCGAGGTGTGGAACGGCGGCACCATCGGCCACGGCGACAACATGCTCACCTTCGTCGACTGGTTCAGCTTCCTGGATCAGGGCTACACCTACACGATGCTCGGCGGTTCCGACTCGCACCGCGAAGGCTCGATGCTGGGCAATCCGCGCGACATGTTCGCCATGCCCACCGACGATCCGGGAGACGCGGACGTGCAGGACATGGTCGACTCGGTGCTGGCGAGCCGCAGCCTATCGTGCAACGGCCCGTTCGTCGAATTCTCCATCGGTGATCAGACGATCGGCGGCTTCGTCACCGGCGTCGACGGCACGGTCGATTTGGACATCGTGATTCAGGCGCCCTCATGGATCGACGTGAACTTCGTGCGCGTGTACTCCAACGGCGGCGAGATCATCGCGGAACAGGCCGTGACCGGCGTCGGCGTGGTGCGCTTCGACGACGCCATCCCGGTGACCTCGACCGAGGACCGGTATTTCGTCGTCGCGGCCGGACACAGCACCGCGACGCTGGCGCCGTACTTGTCGGGCGAGCCGGTGTTCACGGTCACCAATCCGATCTGGGTGGATTTCGACGGCAACGGCGAGTTCGACGCGCCGGGGCT
>CALBTQ010000368.1 GCA_937967875.1 uncultured Pseudomonadota bacterium | reverse complement strand
CCACCGAGATCTACACTCTTTCCCTACACGACGCTCTTCCGATCTGATTGGGCATCAGTGCCGGGTCGATTCGATGATAGTTGGGCGGAGATTGATCAACTTGTACACTTTGTGCATGTTTGCCGAGCGTGCTGAGCAAATAGCCGGTATAGGTTTTATACTTCCTTTTCAGATTCGCTTGGGGTGTGGTGCAATCATTGAACGATTTGATGATTGCATCGGCGTCGAGTGGATATTTGTTGAGTGGATTGTTGTTGGGATCACCAAGAGAATTCCAACCGACATATACAATGACCAGATCCGGCTTGAGATTCATGAAATCGAGGCGATAACGCAAGATAACCTGGTTGGCGGCATAGCCTTCCACAGCACAGTTTAACACTTGAAATCGAGAAGGTTTCGATGAAGCCACGTTCAAGCGTTGCTCGATGAAAAACGGATACGGATCGGCATAGAAAGCGCCGAATGTGCACGAATCCCCCAGACAGACAATGCGAAAATCGTCGGGTGATTTGGGGGACAGTTCCTCTGCGCGAATTCCCAGGGAATTGACATGCAATACATACTCAGCGATTTGGGCGTTGGTCCGGTAGTCCAACTCATACAATGTGGCGCCTAGGTAATGACCGGATGCGGCTTTTTCTTTGGCGATCCGGTCGGCGCGAAAATGATATCCGGGTTTCATTCGCCAGAGTTTAACATTTTCCGGATGTACTTCTTCATATGTGTCTAATTCATTTTTTAAGTGTATCTTTTCCTTGTAGTAAAGTATTGCGTGGCTTAACTGCTCAAAAAGGAACAGAAGCAATACCAAATACCCGAACCAAACAAAGCGAAAGAGCATTCGTTTGGTGATGACGACTTGCAGCAAATCGCGCGGACGACGCAGAAGCGCAGGAATGAAAAAGGCCAAGCCCAAACCGCAAAAAGCAATTTGCCAACATACTATTAAATAATAATACTTATACCAGAATGTCGTTCGGTCGCCGACATGCAACACCATGGCATGTGAGTAGTACAGACCCAATAGGCGGAAAAGTGCAGCTCCACCGATGCCGAACAATAGACTTCCGATAAAAATTAACCATATCCTTTTAGGGGATAATCTGTGTTTCATTAAACCGTTGCCAATGCAAATCAGGTATTAAAAATAGAATCAATTGATTGAATATATATCACAAATCAATGCCTTTCCAAGAGAGATTGATTATTTTCGTCCTGAAACTCAGATGGTAGTAAACCATTAATCGAGCCGGTACCTTGGTTGGACGCGCAACCACGCTATTCTCGAACGGTTGCTGCGCGATCGGTTGCATCGCGCATACGGCTGGGATTAGGGCGTGGCTTCGGCGGGCGCTGCCGGCGTCGGTGTCGCGAGCGGTTCGAGCCCCAGAATCTTCCGCACCTTGTTTTCCCAGAATTCCAGCGGGTAGTAACCGAACACCAGCTCGCCGTTGATGAAGCAGGCGGGCGTCCCGTTCACGCCGCGATTGTGTCCCTCGTGGATGTCTTTCAGAACGGCGTCGAGCGTTGCGGGCTCGGCGACGCATTCCTCGAGCTTGCTCATATTCAATCCCGACTCACGGGCATAAACGACGATGTGCCGTTTCTGCAAGCGGGAGCGGTTATGGAACATCTTGTCGTCGAGTTGCCAGAAGCGATTTTGCGCGGCGGCGCAACGGCCGTATTTCGCGGCGCGGCAGGCATCGGGATGGAACGGCCGGGGAATGTACGGATTGCAGTTGTGATCCAACGGGTAATCGCGGTGCGTGAGATGGATCTTGTCCGGATACTTTTGCACCAGTTCCATCATCACCTTGTGCGCCTTGTCGCAGTACGGGCATTGGTAGTCGGTGAATTCCTCGATCTGAATCGGCGCGTCCGGGTTGCCCAAGCTCCTGCCGCTGACCGGCAGACCCTGAAAATTGAACGAGCCGCCGTCGGTAATGCCCAGGACCGGCGACATCCAGAAAAACTGCGAGAGGGCGGCGGCGGCGAAGAGGATCACGGCGATCAGCAGACCGCGCGTTTGCGGCAGTGCGCCGAAAAATTCCGTCGGTCCTTCCACGGCCAGTTCGCGCAGGCGACCGCGATTGGCGGCCAGCAGGTAGATGAGCATCGTCAGGTTGGCCAGGTAGACCACGCAGCAGACGATGCAGATCGAGCCGATAACCACGAAGGCCAAATAGGCGAGAATCGTAATGACCGGCACCGAAATGACGGCCATCCAGAAAATCAACGATTGCCAGCGGCGCAACGGCCAGATGCCGAAGAACGACAGCAGTAAAATGATCAACCCGATCGAGTAATATTCGAGGCCGTACATGGCGATGGGCACGCCGAGCGTCACGGCGTATTCGCTGGTTTCCACGGTGATGCAATTGACCTTCTCGCTGATCGCGCAGAAGCTGTCGACGTTCGGACCGTGCTCCTGCACCTGCATGAACAGGTGGAACGTATAGGCGGAGGCCAGGAAACCCAGAAGCAGGCATGCCAGGATGACAATAAATCGTTTCGTTGATTTATCGGTCATGGTCGTTTGTTCGTCCTTTCCGCTCGTTCGCCATCCGGGGCGGTTTTCAACGTCCAACCATCATTGGCGACTGCATTACCCCTCTGGGCGCGCTACATTAACAAAAAGCGGCGCGGCGCGCAATAACAGACCATAACCATTCGATTTGTGATGTTAATTCCAATCGCGTACGATGATCGGCGATGAAACCGTCGGTATTGCACATTCTTTCGCAAAGGCCCTTTCTCACCGGCAGCGGCGTGACGCTTGATGCGTTGGTGCGTTTGGCCGCGTGCACCGGCTGGGAGCAACATGCCGTGGTCGGCATGCCGGCCGGGGAAGGGCATCCACACGTCGGTGATTTGCCGGACGAGAAAATCCATCCGCTGTGCTTCGAACGCGAACCGCTACCTTTTCCCGTGCCGGGCATGAGCGATGTGATGCCCTATCGGTCGACGCGTTTTGCGGCGATGACCGATACGCAGCTTGCCGCCTACCGAGCGGCATGGAGCGCGCATCTGGCCGACGTGCTGGCGACGTTCCGGCCCGACGTCATTCACGCGCATCACTTGTGGATCGTCAGTTCGTTGCTCAAGGATCTTGCGCCGGATATCCCGGTGGTCATGCATTGCCATTCGACCGCGTTGCGGCAACTGCAACTGTGCCCGCATCTGGCGGGGGAGGTCATCGCCGGGTGTCGGCGTAACGAAGCGGTCGTCGCGCTGCAGCCGGGGCACGTGCAGCAAATCGCGACAACCTACGGCATCGACTGCGCGCGCATTCACGTGGTCGGGGCGGGGTATCGCGACGAGCTGTTCCACACACGTGGGCGGAATCCGGATGCAGCCGTGGGGCAGGCGGTCTACATCGGCAAGTACAGTGCGGCGAAGGGCTTGCCCTGGCTGCTGGATGCCGTCGAGCGCCTGCGCGAAGAATTTCCGCATCTCGTGTTGCACGTCGCCGGCAATGGGGCGGGAGACGAGGCTGAGGCGTTGCGTGAGCGCATGACGGCGATGGCGCCGGCGGTGAAAATGCACGGTCAGTTGCCGCAGGAAAAGCTGGCCGATCTCCTTCGACACTGCGCCGTTTGCGTGCTGCCGTCGTTTTACGAGGGCGTACCGCTGGTGCTGGTCGAGGCGCTGGCCTGCGGCTGCCGATTGGCGTCCACCAAGTTGCCCGGCGTGGCGGAGGTGCTGGCGCCGCATCTGGGCGAAGCGCTGGAGTTGATCGATCTGCCGTGTCTGACCGGGCCGGATACGCCGCTGGCGGAGGATTTACCCTCGTTCTCCAAGCGCCTGACCGCCGCCTTGCGCCGTAGTCTGGCGCAGCCGCCATTGGCTGAGCCCAGTTGTTCTTCACTGGAGCCGTTCACCTGGAGAGCGACGTTTCGACGGGTGGAGCACGTTTGGCGCTCGTTGATTTGAGTCGGCACGAATTATTTGCGCCGTTCTCTTTTGTATGTATTGACAGACCGAGCGCCATCGGGTAAAAATTGGATCACTGGTTGAACCAATGAACCAATGTCACAGTTTGTGTATGGTGGAGAACGGCGGTACAACCCACGAGGTTGTGATGTTGGGAAGCGGTTCAACCAGTATTTTCCTTTAAACACCGCAAGGAGATGGATCATGATCCGGCCCTTCGATTTCGTCCGGATGCCCTCCCTCGTGTTCGGTGCGGGCAAGTTCGCCGAGTTGCCGCAACTGATCGCCGGTTACAGCAGCCATGTTGCGTTGGTGACCGGCGCTTCTTCGTTTCGTGCCGGCGAACATTGGGACAATCTGACAAAAACGTTGGGCGAGCGCGGCATCGCGTTTACGCACATCACCGTTGCGGGCGAGCCGTCGCCGGCGATGGTGGACGAAGCGGTGGCGCGTTTGCGCGCGCAGCCGGTCGATGCCGTGGTCGCCTGGGGCGGCGGCAGCGTGCTGGACGCGGGCAAAGCCATCGCGGCGATGCTGCCGTTGGGCGAGCCGATCATCGATTATCTCGAAGGCGTAGGGACCAAAGAACATCCCGGTGCGACCAAGCCGCTGATCGCCGTACCTACCACCGCCGGCACCGGCAGCGAGGCGACGAAGAACGCGGTGATCAGCCAGGTCGGCGAAGACGGCTTCAAGAAATCGCTGCGCCACGACAATTTCGTGCCGGCCGTTGCGCTGGTCGATCCGGAATTGGCCGTTACGTGTCCGCCGGCAGTGACCGCCGCCTGCGGCATGGACGCCTTCACGCAATTGCTGGAAGGGTATGTTTCCACCGGCGCCTCGCCGTTGACCGACGCGTTGGCTTGGAGCGGCTTGGAATGCATCGCGCGGACGCTGCCCCTATTGGCGGGCGAGCACGGCGACGACGTGGATCTGCGCGGTCAAATGGCCTACGCGGCGCTGATGTCGGGCCTGGTGCTGGCCAACGCCGGGCTGGGTGCGGTGCACGGTTTTGCGGCGGCGGTGGGCGGCTATTTCCCCATCGCCCATGGTGTGGTGTGCGGCACGCTGATGCTGCCGGCCAACGAACTGACCATCGAAAAGCTGGCCCGCTTACACGGGTGGGATCATCCGGCGCTGGTCAAGTTCGCCAAGGTCGGCGGGATGCTGGCGGGCATCGATGCGAAGAACGTGCAGCAGGGATGCAAGCTGTTGTTGTCGATCCTGGAAGAATGGACCGAGTTGTTGCAGATTCCGCGCCTGGGAGCATTCGGCGTCGGCGAGAACGATCTGCCGAAAATCGTCGCGGCTGCGGGCAACAAGAGCAATCCGGTAAAGTTGAGCACGGAGGAACTGACCGAAGTGCTGCGCCGCCGTTTGTAGGAGACAACCGATCATGCCGCGGCCGATCGTCATCGTGTTGGATCTGGGAACGCAAAGCGTGCGCGCCGGTGCGGTGAGTGTCGAAGGCGACATTCTCGCCATCTCCCAGGCTTTTCATGAAGTGAGCAATCCGCAACCGGGTTGGGCGCAACAGCGACCGGCGCAGTGGTGGGAAAACGCCTGTCGGGCGCTGCGCGAGTTGGCGACCAAGGTTGATTTTTCCGCGAACGCGCCCGCCGCGTTTGCCGCCTGCGGGCAGATGCACGGGCCGGTGGGCGTGACCGAAGATGGCGCGTTGACCACCGAGTGGACGCAAATCTGGTGCGACAAGCGCTGTCAGGAGCAATGCGACGCGCTGCTGGCGCACCACGACGAGAACGAACTGGCGCGGCTGACCGGCAATCCGGTGCAATCGGGTTGGGTGAGTCTGAAGGTGAGGTGGATCGCCGAACACCGGCCGGATGTTTACGCGCGCACGCGCTGGTTCCTCGTGCCCAAGGATTTCATCAACTATCGGATGACGGGCGTAGCCGCAACCGATCCGTCCGAGGCGTCGGGCACCTATTTATGGGATGCGACGACCGATGCCTATAGCGATCATCTGGCCGAGTTGGTCGGCGTGGACCTGAAAAAATTCGCGCCGGTGCACCGCGCAGCGGAGATCATCGGAGCAGTAACCGACGAAGCGGCGGTGCAGACGGGCTTGCCCGCCGGGCTGCCGGTCATTGCCGGGGGCGCGGATTTCATCGTTTCGATGCTCGGCTTGGGGCTGACCGAGCAAGGCGCGGCGGCGGATATTACCGGCACAAGCACGTTGTTCATGGTGCATCTGGCGCGGCCGTTGGTTGCGCCGGGATTTTCCAACCTGCGGCATGTGGTCGGCGGCTGGCTGCCGTTCACGATGCTCGATTGCGGTGGGTTGGCCAACAAATGGGCGTTGGATTTCATTGCCTCGGCACGCGAGGCGTCGTTCGACTACGATCGATTGGTGGCGCTGGCCGAGCAAGCGCCGCCGGGCAGCGACGGGCTGATGTTCTACCCTTATCCGCTGGGGGAACGGCGGCGCGAGAACACGGCGGCGCGCGGCGCGTTTTACGGCCTGACGCTCAATCATCGCGCACCGCATCTGGCGCGAGCGGTGATGGAGGGCGTCGCCATGGCCGTCGGGCAAAGCCTGTGCCGCTTCGCCGCGGCGGGGGTGGAGATCACGCGCGTTTATGCCGCCGGCGGGGGCACGCGCAACCGGTTGCTCAATCAGATCAAAGCCGACGTCTACGGCGTACCGTTGGAGTTGACCGACGAACCCGAGGCCGGGGTGAAGGGCCTGGCGCTGCTGGGCGCGCAGGGCGCCGGGTTGATCGACGATGCGGCGGCCACGGCGCGCGCGCGGGCGAAATCGTTTGCCGTAGATCGGAAGAGCACACGTCTGAACTCCAGTCACCGAATACGATC
>CALBTQ010000367.1 GCA_937967875.1 uncultured Pseudomonadota bacterium | reverse complement strand
ATCGTATTCGGTGACTGGAGTTCAGACGTGTGCTCTTCCGATCTCGGCGGCCGTGATCGTGACTGCGAGAGAGGCGCTGAACAAATCGAAACGCAGGGCGATGTAAAACAACAATGGAATGACGATAAATTCGAAATGAAGCGGCAGCAGACGGCCGAAGAACCCGGCCGAATGTCGAAACAGCACCATGTTGATGACGATCAACATCAGAAAAGCGAATAGCTTTTCAATCCTGCGCCAAGGGGTTCGTTCCGCCGCCGCCCGCACGGAATCGGTAAGAAAAACCGGAGTGGTCGTCAGAATGCCGCAAAAGGCGCCCAACCACCACACCAGCCAGACAAGCGAAAAGTCGTTCCAGGACGCCAATCGTCCCCCAATTAGACTGACGGATCCGATCGTCGCCGAGATCGCCGCCCCGATAATCGCTCCGAAGAAAATAAATTCGACCTGGAAACGTATCGATTCGAAGCGGCGAGGCCCGCTCCTTCGCCGCAGGAGCATGGCGCTGACGGCCGCCGCCGAAGCGGCTCCCAGACCGACGCCCGTCGCCGGCAGGATTGCGCCGTCCATCGGGTGGCATTGCCACAAATACCCCGCTGCCGTGCCAAGGAAAATTCCCGGTAATATCCGAAAACCGAAGACCATCACCGTCGCCAACGCTAATCCGGACAATGCCCAAGCGGGCGCGGCCAGGGAAATGGGAATGGATAGATTCTTGGCTCCCGTCGCAACAATCAAATAAGCGACGATCAACGCCATATTGGCGGCCGGCATGGCCGAAATGGATATCTCAACATCCTGCTTTGGTTTCATTCCCGCTTTGCTTTTTTTCAGGGTACTTTTTCTTGAGTCATTTGCGCAACTATGCGAAGCACTTTTGTAAACTGTAAGGTTTTCTTTGCCACAAAACAATAATGGATATTTTTAATCCGTTGTCCCGCTCCGCCTTGAGTTTCCTTTGACCGGCCTATACTTTTTCGTTGTCTAATGATAATTTTTGCGCTTAGTCTTTGCCGAAAGGAATTGTATGTCACAACCGTCGCAGATGAACTGGCGGATGAAATTGCTCGCCAAATGGGGGGCTTTTTGCCACGATAACGCATGGTTACTGGTCATTATCATCGTGGCGATTTCCTTGTTTTTTGCCTATTTCGCCATGACCATCGAACTCAACCTCGGTTATCTCGCCTTGCTCGACGATCGCGAACCGGTTGTGCAGCGCGTCAACGACGCCAATGAAAATTTCGGCGGTCTCGATTACCTCACCATCGCCCTGGTCACCCCGCGCGACCAACCGCCCGACAAGGAACGGCTGATCCGCTTCGCCGCCAAACTGGCGCCGAAACTTCGCGCGCACCCCGAGTTGGTCAGCCGCCTGGTCGAAAAAGTGGATCTGGATCAGATGATCCGCTGGGCCCCGCTGTTTTTGGAAGACAAGGACCTCGACGACTTCATCGAGGAATCGACCGAGCGCAAAGACGATCTGGCGCGCGTTTTTCGCGATCTGCACGTGCCGAGCTTTCTGACCGAGTTCAACCGCATCATCGAAAACGAGATCATCGAAGAGGACGAAATCGCCGACGAGAAGGAAGCGCTCGATCAAATGCGCGCTCTGGATAAATTTTTCGCCACCGCCCAGTCGTTTCTCACCAGCGAGGATGAATGGGACGCCGGTTCGGTCAAGCGGTCGATCCACCGCCTGATGCTGCCCGCCGGCAACGAGGACGATTTTCCCGAGGACGATTATTTCCTGTTTGACGGCGGCCGCATGCTCATCCTGCGCCTGATGTCGGTCGATCCGGACATCGACTACGTGTATTGCGAGCAGGTGTTGACCATGGTCGAAGGCGCCGCGGCCGAAGTCGCTCAGGAAGTGCCGGGCGTGCAATTGCTGCTGGCCGGCAACATTCCGGTCATGCATGACGAATACAATGCCCTGGTTTTCGACGTGCAACTGGCGACGGTGCTCTCGATGATCGCCGTGCTGCTGATCTTCGTTTTCGTCTTCCGCAAATTCACCGACCTGCTGCTCATCGGTCTGTGTCTATTGGCCGGACTGGCGATCACCTTCGGGCTGACCCAGTTCGTCATCGGCTACCTCAGCCTGCTGACCGCCTTTTTCGGTTCGATCATGATCGGGCTGGGCATTGACTTCGCCATCCATTTCATCAGCCGCTACGGTGAAAACATCCGTCAGGGCGAAACCGTGCGCCAAAGCGTGATCAATTCGATGGCCGGCGCCGGCCCGGGCATCATCACCGGCGGCGCCACCACGGCGGCGGCGTTTCTGGTTTTGATGATCGCCCGCTTCAAGGGTCTGTCGGAATTGGGATTCGTCTCCGGCGTCGGCATCCTGGTCATGCTGGCGCTGATGTTCTCGTTGCTGCCGGCGATGGTCTGCCTGCGCGACCGGCGCAAGGTGGCCGCCGAACTGACCATCAAAAGCATCGGCGATTCGATTCCCCTGGGTCGTCTCGCCGACTTCGCGGTCAACTCCCCCCGGTCGAGCGGCATCTTTATCGTCCTGGTCAGCGCCGCCGCCCTTTACGGCACGCTGCACACATCCTTCAACTACGATTATCGCAGCCTCGAACCGCGCAATTCGATCGCCATCAAGCACATCGAGGAGGTCGAGGCTCGTTTGGGCAAGGGCATCGACTACGGTTTGTTCATTACCGATTCGGCGGAAAATAGCCGCCGGCTGACCGAACAGGCGAAAAAGCTCTCCACCGTCAAGGACGCCGAATCGATCGCCGATTTCATTCCCGAAAATCAGGCGGAGAAAAACGAACGCATCAAAACGTTGGCGCCGGTTTTCAACGCCATTCAGGTGGAAAGCCGGCCCACCGACGAGACGCCGCTGACGAGCGACGAACTGTCCGCCTATGCCGAGGCCGTGCGCGGCAGCGCCCGCGTGACGCGCGCCGTGCTGCAATTGGCCATCCTGGGCGGCCATTTCGAATTGATCGACCTGGCGCGGTCCGTCGCCGAACGCCTCGATGCTTTCGCCGCTTAGATCGGAAGAGCACACGTCTGAACTCCAGTCACCGAATACGATC
>CALBTQ010000366.1 GCA_937967875.1 uncultured Pseudomonadota bacterium | reverse complement strand
CCACCGAGATCTACACTCTTTCCCTACACGACGCTCTTCCGATCTGACGATGCGTTCATGTTGGCTGTTGCTGCTAATTTTTTCGCTGCTGTTTTCCGGTACGGCCTTTGCGGCCGGCATGGCCGTGCACTGCGAGGTGTCCACGCGCGTGGCGTCGTTCTTCGATGACGAGGACTATCCGGAATACCGGCAATACATCGTCGATCATCCGGAAGCCTATCAGGCGGGCTCGCCGTTCCCGGACTGGGGCTATCAGTTCGGCTACCCGGACGAATCGGAAGAAGCACACTGGCCGCCGTTCATGGAGGCCTTCGCCCAGTACATTCACGACAACTACCCCAAGCCGTGGGACGAGGAGACGATCAAAATGATCGTCTTTTTCCTCGGCGTGGTGTCGCACAACAGCGCGGATGTGGACATTCACAGCGGCGACGGCACGATCGGTCTGCTGAGCCACCTGGAGTTCCACGACGATTTCGATGTCGCCCATAACGTCGTGGACGGCGCGGGTGAATTTTACCAAAGCTACGACCGTGATATGGATTGGGTGGAATGGTCGTGGTACTGGCCCTTTGCCGACATCGCCGAGGTCTACCACATTCGCGGTTTCGAATCGGTGACGGCGGAGATTCTGGAGCCGCGCACGCTGGTGTTCATGCTGGGCACCATTGCCATCCGCCTCGGCGGATATTTGATTTATCCGGTCTGCGCGTCGTGGTCGCCGTTTTTGGTCGAGGAGCAGCTCGACCTGTTTTACGGTGGGCTCGACGGCATGGCCGTGCGCACGATGTGGTCGTGGCAACATTACATCCAGTATGTCGAAAACGGCGTGCCGGACGAGGGGACGGACGAGCCGTCCTCCGTCATGCACGGCTACGATGAACAGCAGGCCGCGGCGATCGCGCAGGGCTGGGCGTTGTGGCGCGACGGGCTGATCGAAGTCGAAAGCGAACGCGGCGCGCGGGGCGTCACCTATCATGTGCGCGTCCCGCGTTGGCTGTTGGACGAGTCGTCCGCGAAGGGCGCGGCGAAGGATAATGAACCCTCGACGCTGATCGCCGGCGACCGCGACTATCTGCATTTCGGGCACAGCCTCGCGGTGGGCGATTACAACCACGACGGCGAGCGCGACCTAGCCGTGGGCGCGCCGGGATACGGCGTGGTCGGCGCACCGCAGTTGGGCGCGGTGTACGTGTATTACGGCCGCAGCGAATGGAGCGACGAACTGTCGTCGGCCGACGCCGACGTCACGCTGCTGGGCGAGGAAACGCACGGGCGGCTCGGCTGGTCGTTGGCGACAGTCGATATGAACGCCGACGGCATCGACGATCTGGCGGTCGGTTCGCCTGCGTCGCAGGCCGACGTGCGCCAGTACAAGGGGCGCGTCGAGGTCTTCGCCGGATCGAGCGAAGGTCTGACTTCCGCGTCGCTGTTGACGGTTGCGGGCGAACACAAATTCGCCAACGCCGGTCACAGTCTCTCCGGCGGCGATTTGAACGGCGACGGATTCGCCGACCTGGTCGTGGCCGCGCCGCACTCCTGGAACGACGGCAACCACCGCGGGCTGGTCGGCGTGTTTTATGCGGGTCCGGCGGCCGGCGGCAACGTCGGCGTGACCGCGGCGGACGTGGTGGTTGCGGGCGCGAACGCCTACGACATGCACGGGTACAACGTCGCGGTGTTGATCGACGAAAGCGAGCGGCTGCTGCTGGTGTCCGCGCCGGGAGTTAACGGCGACGACGCGCAGGAGATCGGCGCGCTGGTCGCTTATGACTTTGCCGGCGACGACCCAACCGCGCCGGTGTTCACGCTCACGGGCGTCGGCGAGTTCGACAAGTTCGGCTTGCAGGTTGTGGCGGGCGACTTCGCCCAGGACGGCCGCACGCTGCTGGCGATCGCCGCGCCGTCGCTGACCGACGGCAACGCGAAATACGCGGGCGGCGTGTTCGTGGTCGATCGCGACGAACTCGACGGCACGCAGACGATCGACGAAGTGAACGTCGCGACCGTGTTGCGCGGTGCGACCAAGTGGGAACGGTTCGGCTGGCGGTTGGCGGCGGGCGATCCGACCGGCGACGGCGCGCCCGATCTGCTGGTCGCGCAATCGCGGCACGACAACGGCAACGAACGTGTCGCCGGCGCGGCCTACCTGTTTGCGGGCGGCGACGATTTCCTCGCGGCCGATCAGACCGAAGCCGACGCCGACTGGGCGGCCCACGGCCCCGAGCGTTTCGGCCTGCTGGGCCAGGCGTTGTTGTTGACCGACATCGACGGCGACGGCCGCGACGACATCATTGCCGCCGCCAATCGCGATTACCATGGCGGTCGTGAGGCCGGCGCGGTGCGCATCTACCTGGCGCAGGATCCGGTCATCGACGCGTTGACGCCCGACGCCGCCGAGCCCGGCGCGAACGTCACGTTCTCCGTCGCGGGCGCGCATTTCATTGCCGACGGCCTGCAGGTTTCGCTGCAACAGGGCGAGGATGTGCTGACGCCCGACGAGATCGCTTCGGTCGAGGCTGACGCCATCGAGTTTTCGTTGACGCTGCCGGCAGGCGCGAGCGGCGAATACGACCTGCAGGTCGCCACCGTCTTCGGTAGTGATACGCTGACCGGCGCGCTCACCGTGGGCGCGGCCGATGACGACACCACCGACGACGATACGAGCGACGACGACACGTCCGACGACGACACGACTGATGACGATGCCGTTGACGACGATACGACCGACGACGACGCCGTCGATGACGACACGTGCGACGATGACGACGACGCTTCGCCCGTCGACGATGACGACGATGACGACGATGGGTGCGGCTGCTGAGGGGCATTGAATCGCGCTGACGAAAATCCTTCCTCGACACGCGCCCGGCGCGGTTGCTAATATTCATTTCGCTTAATTCAACCGAGGAGATTTGCTGTGCGCGCGCGTTGGCTGTGGTTGTTGCTCGTTTGCCTGTTGGCGCTGGGCGCCTGCACAGACGAACGCACGCTCAGCGACGAGGTCGAGGCGTGGGCCGCGCAGATCCGCGACAGCCAGTGGGGCGGCAAGGGCGAACTGGGCACGGCGGGCAATCCGGTGAAGATGTTCTTCACGCCCAGCGCCGAGGCCGACCGCATCATTCTGTCCGCCGAGGATGTCGCGCAGGCGCTGGAAAAGCTGACCGGCCTGAAAATTCTGGTGCGCGTGCCGACCAGTTACGCGGTGCTCATTCAGGCGTTGGGCGCCGACGCGGCCGACGTGGCGTGGATCGCGCCGTTCGCCTATGTGCGCGCCCACGAGCTCAACGGTGCGCTGCCGTTGCTGCGTATCGTCCGTTACGGCAGCGACGTGTATTACGGTCAGTTTCTCGTGCGTGCCGACAGCGACCTGCAACGGCTGGAGGACATCGCCGGGCGGCGCATCGGCTACACCGACGCGGCGTCGACGACCGGGCACATTTTCCCCAAAGCGATGTTGATCAAGCACGGCATTGCGCCGGCGCAGGAGGTGTTTCTCGGCGGGCATCCGCAAGCGGTGCTGGCGGTGCGCGACGGCAAGGTCGATGTGGCCTGCACCTGGCACAGCCCGGTGCGCGACGGGCAGATTCAGGATGCGCGCAAGCTCGTGAGAGCGACGTTTCCGCAGATCACCGACGAGGTGAAAATCCTCGCGCTGACCGAGCCGATTCCCAACGATCTGGTGGCGGTGCGCGCCACGCTGCCCGCAGCCGTTCGCGAGCGCGTGAAGGACGGCCTGCTGCGGTACGTGGCCACGCCCGCCGGGCGCGAAGCGTTGGAGAAACTTTACGGCGTGACCGCATTGGTTCCCACGGTGGATGCCGATTACGAAGTCATACGCGAAGCGGTGCGGCTGGCGCCGGAACTGGCCAAACAACTGTTGGAGTAGACGTGCTGACCATCCGCGGCCTGACCAAGACATACGATGACGGCACACAAGCGTTGCGCGGCGTGGATCTGACCGTCGCGCGCGGCGAGTTCGTCGCGGTGGTCGGGCTGTCGGGCAGCGGCAAGAGCACGCTGCTGCGCTGCATCAACCGCTTGATCGATCCAAGCGCGGGGACGATCGAGGTCGACGGCACGGACATGTCCGCCGCGCAGGGCGAAAAGCTGCGCGCGGCGCGACGGCGCATCGCGATGATCTTCCAGCAGTTCAACCTCGTGCCGCGCCACAGCGTGCTGCGCAACGTGCTGACCGGCGCGCTGGGCAACAAGGGCGCGACGGCGGGCGTGTTGGGTTTGTTCAGCGCCGCCGAACGCGAGCGGGCGCGTGCGAATCTCACCCTGGTGGGCATCGCCGAAAAGGCGGCGACGCGCGTCGAGGCGCTGTCGGGCGGGCAGAAGCAACGGGTGGCGATCGCCCGCGCGCTGATGCAGGAACCGGTGCTGCTGCTGGCCGACGAACCGGTGGCCAGCCTCGATCCGGCGACCAGCCACTCGGTGATGAAGTACCTTGCGGCGCTCAACCGCGAGCACGGGCTGACGGTGCTGTGCAACCTGCATTTCCTTTCGCTGGCCCGACGCTACGGCACGCGGGTGATCGCGCTCAAAGACGGCCTGATCGTGTACGACGGCGCGCCCGAGGGCATCGACGAAACGCGGTTCCGCGAGATTTACGGCGAAGAGGCCGAGGAAGTGGAGATCCGATGAGCGCCGCACCGACCGGACGTCGACGTTTGCGGTTCTTGTGGGACCGCCTGCGCGGCTTCGTCGTCGATTGGGCGCTGGTCGCCTTCGGTCTGCTGCTGATCCACTTTTTGCTCGCCTACTATTTCACCGTGCACGTGCGCTACACGTGGATCGCGTGGCTGATCGTCGCGGCGCTATTGGCCGAGACATTGCGCGCGTGGGGCGCGTCGCCGGCGCTGCGGCTGTTCGGCAAGCGGCTGGTCGGCAAAAACGATCGACCGCCCGCCTGGTCGCACCGCCTGAGATCGGAAGAGCGTCGTGTAGGGAAAGAGTGTAGATCTCGGTG
>CALBTQ010000365.1 GCA_937967875.1 uncultured Pseudomonadota bacterium | reverse complement strand
CCACCGAGATCTACACTCTTTCCCTACACGACGCTCTTCCGATCTACGGCAATGACCGGCACGATGGCGTTGCACGGCAACGTGCAGTACGAGTTCCAGGTCGACCTGGACGGCGGCGAGATGTACGGCGAATTGGGCGAGACGATCGGCGTGTTGTTCAACGTGATCGATTCCGCCTCGGATGCCGAAGAAATCTGGCCGCCGGAAGGCGTGAAGATGGACCTGGCGACCTACGGCAACCTCAAATACATGGCCTGCACCGGCTGCTTCATCGGCGACCATTGCTACGAAGCGGGCGAGCAGAATCCGTCCAATGAGTGCGAAGTGTGCAATCCGTCCACGCCCGGCGCGTGGTCGAACAACAACGGCTTCGTATGCGGCGACGACGGCACGTTCTGCAACGGCGACGAAATTTGCGAAGGCGGCGCCTGCTCGGGGCACTCGGGCGATCCGTGCACGACCGACTACGTGTTCTGCAACGGCGAGGAAACCTGCAACGAATCCACCGACTCGTGCGATCACTCGGGCGATCCGTGCACGGATGACGGCCTGTGGTGCAACGGCGAGGAAAGCTGTGGCGAACTGATGTCCACCTGCTGGCACAGCGGCAGCCCTTGCGGCGACACCGAGGAATGCGTGGAAGAGACCGACGAATGCGTGCCGGCCGGCGACGATGACGACGACGATGACGACACCGTCGACGACGACGTCACCGACGACGACACGACCGACGACGATGACGATGATGACGATGACGACGATGACGACGACGACAACGACGACGCCGGCGACGACGACGATGACGACGACGACGGTTGCGGCTGCTGATAAGTAAATAAATCAGCGCACGACAAGGCGCGCGATCGACCGGCGAACCCGGCATCGCGCGCCTTTTTTTATTCCTTCGTTAAACCGATTTCCCCGATCATCAACGATTTGAGCGTGTGATCGTCGCCGCCGATTTGCGCGGCCGGATCGAAGGTCAGCGACGGTTCGAGCGTCACCGCGAGGATCTCGCCGGGCGCGAGCGGCCCCGGCAGCGGCGCGGTGAGCGTTTGCGGTCGATCGCCGGTCAACGTCCAGGCGGCGAGCGTCGCATCCTCGGTGGTCAGTTTCAGGGATATTGTCTGCCCGCCGTAGTAGCGCGGCGTGGGCCACGCGCGCAGGCGCACTGCGTCGGCCGGCGTTTCCGCACGCAGGTAGACCGTACCGACGCGGCCGAGCCAGGCCCAGGGCTCGTGCGTGTGCGTCCAATCGCCTTCGAGTTGCAGGTCGTCGAAGGCGCCGTCGGCGAAAACGACCGCCGGAGCGAAGCGCTGTCCCACGGCCTGCAGCGCCGCGCCGCGCGTGCGCCAGTACACGCGCAGCGGAATGCGGTACTCGGCCGACAGGTTGTAGCCGGGATCCTCGACGCACGCGGCGGCCAGTTCGCGTCGGGCGACGCCCTGCGGCTCGTACATGTGCGCGAAGTGATCCAGCAGCCACAGCCGCCGCGCCTGGGTGCGATACAATTGCACGCGCGCCTGAATCGCCCGCGGTTCGTCGACGGCGAAGGTCAGCGGATCGGCCGACAACAACGTACGATAGCGCAGCGGCGCGCCGGTTTGTTTGGCCCAATAGTATTTCAGCGGACCGACCTGACTTTCGTTGTAGGCCAGCAGGAGATCGTCGTCGGCGAGCGCGGTTTGCAGCATGTCGGCCAGGCCGCGCCAATCCTCGCGGGCGAAGCGCGGATCGTTGCGCTGCGCAAGCGACGATCCGTTCATCAACAACAGTGCGGCAGCCAGGACGATCGCGCCCAGCGGCCGCCACAACGCGCTCAGGCGTTGCGCGCCGAAGGCGAACCACAGCATCAGCAGCGGCAGAAACGGCAGCAGGTAACGGTGACCGTAGACCGGCAGGGCCAGCGCGGCGAGAAACACGAGGGTCGTCGGCAGCAGGAAACCGGCGACGGCCAGACGCGCGCCGGGTTTATTCTTCCAGGCCGCCGGCCCGGCGACGGCCAGGGCGAAGAACGGCGCGAGGACGGTCAAATACCACAGCCGCGCCCAGCCCGTCGGCGCATAGGGCGGACCGCCGTCGGCGTGGCCGATCGTGAAATAGCCGAGCAGGTCGAAGGCCATCTCCGTCGGCGGCAGCAACGGCCGGAAGCGGTAACTGGCGCGCATCGCCTGCACGGCGATCACCGCCAGCCACGGCAGAAACGCCAACAGCGCGCCGGCCAACGGCTGTATGACCGAAAGCAGCGGCGGTTTTTCCGGCGTGAGAATCCACCAGGCGATCAGCACCAGCGGCACGAGCAGGAAGAAGTAATGCGTGTACAGGCCGCCAAGCACACAGGCCAGCAACCACAGGCGATCGGCGCGGGTCGGCGTTTCCAGCAGCCGCCGCCAGGCCAGCAGCGCGCCGAGGGCGAAGACGGCGACCAGCGTGTGGTAGCGAAACTCGCGCGAGAGGTAAATCGCCAGCGGCGAGAAGGCGACCAGCGCAGCGGCGACCAGGCCGATCGTCGCATCGCCGAGCCGCCGTCCGAGCCGCCAGGTCAGCGCGACCATCGCCAGTCCGGCCGCGGCGGGCAGCAGACGCAGCCACCATTCGGCGTCGCCGATCAGCAGCCAGACATGCGCCAACAGATAGAACAGCGGCGGATTCACATCCTGCACGCCGATGGTCAGCAGCACTTCGAGCAACGGCCGTCGGCAGACGAGCACCGCGGCGATCTCGTCGGTCCACAGGCTCTCATCGCCCAAGCCCCACAGCCGCCACAGCGCCGCGGCCGCGAAAATCGCGCCGAAAATCGTCCATTCGCGTCGTGATGCGGTGGCGGTCAATGCGGCCTCGGAATTGGAATTCGCTTCATCGTATCCGCGCGGCGGGCGGGCGTCAATATTTTAAAAAAATGACGATATACCAAGAAGTTGTAAAAATTTATGACGCGCTGTGTAAAAAATGTTTGACAGCGGGTCCGGCGATTGCTAGGTTAATGACGCACCGTGTTATAAAGCAACCGAACATCACAATAAACAAAGTGAATTTGCATAAACTTTCAGAAACGTAAGGAGATGTATCATGGTGGACAAGGCAAAAGATCTGATTCCGGACTTCTTGAAGGATGGCGTGAAGAACGTGCGCGAGCCGCTGGCCAAGGCCGAAAAGGCGATCGAAAAGGCGCGCGATCGGTTGACGGAAAATTGGGAAAAGCTGGACCCGAAGGACGTCAAGCGCGTGTATGACGAGCTGCTCAAGCGCGTGCGCTCGGCCCGCGACGAGTTCGAAGGCATGGTCACCACCGGCGTTGAAAAGACATTCACCGCGTTGAATCTGCCCAGCCGCGACGAAGTCGAAGGCATCAAGGCCGAACTGACCAAGATCAGCAAGACCATCAACGAATTGGCCAAGGGCGCGCCGGCGAAGAAAGCCGCCGCGAAGAAAGCCACCGCGAAAAAGGCAGTCAAGAAGGCTCCGGCGAAAAAGCCGGCGAAAAAAGCCGCACCGAAAAAAGCGATGAAAAAGGCCACGGTGAAAAAACGGACCGCGAAGTAAAGCGAATCCGTAGAGGAGGTCGATCATGACCGCCAAGGAAACGAAAATTCAGGAACTGGTGCCCAACTTTTTGCGCGACCTGCGCAACGACGCGCAGGACGCGTTGCACAACACCGAAAAGCAGGTGTCGTCGTTTCTGAGCCGGCTGGCCGACAAGGGCAGCATCAGCCAGAGCGAAGCGCGGCAGTTGGCGGGCGAAACGGCCAAGCGGTTCCAGAAAAACCGCGAGGAGATGAGCCGCTATTTTCAGCAGAAGGTGGGCAAGGCCACCGCGTTGCTGCCGCTGCCGTCACGCGAGGAAGTCGAGGAACTGCGCCGCCGCGTCGATCGTCTGCGTCAGCGGGTGGATCGACTGGCGTTGCGGCTTGACGCATAGAACGGGGAGGACCATCTATTCTTTTTGCCCCGGCCTCGGCGCCGGGGTGTTTTTTTAAATAGAAAAAGCCCGCCGATGTGGCGGGCAAGCCCTCGACCGGGATTGAACCGGTGACCCCTTCCTTACCAAGGAAGTGCTCCACCCCTGAGCTACGAGGGCGTAACAGGGGGCAAATAATACTGATTTCCGATCAAAATGCAAGTCCAAATTTCACGTGCGGCAGCCGGAGCGAACAACTTTGCGTTGAATCGACGATCCAACTTGTCAACGTGATATTTTTTTTGTTACAAAAAAGGCCGATATCCAGTTTCCCAAAAAATTCAGCAAGCAGGGGAGGAAACGTGCATGGCTGAGCAGAAGCCGTTGGGTAAAATCCGCAAGCCGTTGACGGTGATCATTCTGATGATCGTCACCATGGGGATTTACGCCATCATTTTTTGGTACCAGGTGTTCAGCGAATTGAAAAATTATCGCGGGCAGGGATGGAGCGGCACGCTCTATCTGATCTTCCAGTTCCTCTTCCCGTTCCCGCTGATGGCGCTGCCGTGGCTGGTGCCGTCGTACATCGGCAAGATGTACACGGAAGACGGGCAGACCGCGCCGATCACGGGGATGGCCGGATTCTGGATTTTCGTGCCGATGATCGGGGGCATCGTCCTGCTGGTGAAGATTATCCGGCGGATGAACGAGTTTTGGGCGGCCAAGGGCGTCGCGGCCTGAAGCAATACCTATTGATGAGTACGGAGCCGATCGGTTCGGCTCCGTTTTTTTATGCCCCGACGGCGCGAACCTGTTACAATGGCCGCTCCTAACACACGCGGGAGAAAAATGGCCGACAAGATCATCATCGGGACGTTGCCGCATGCGTCGGCGATGCGTCGCGCCGCGCAGGTGGCGCAGCGGTTGCGGCGCGGTTGGGACGTGCTAATTCAGTCGTTTTCTCCCGGCGAAGTGGGGGCCGAGGTTCATCACATTCGTTCGGCGGCGGCCAAGCGACGCAACGTCGCACCCATCGAGGACGCGTTGTCGGCCGGACGCATCCACCTGGCGGTGCATTCGTTGACCGAACTGCCCGCGCAAATGACGCCCGGGCTGTATGTCGGCGCGGTGCTGGCGCGCGACGGCGCCGGCGATGTGCTGGTCGGTCACGAGCGGCTGACGTTGTTGGATCAGCCGTCCAGCGCGCGCTTGGCCGTGTTCAATCCGCTGCAACTGGCGCAGGTGCAAAATCGCTACCCCAACCTGCGTTTCATGTTCCGGGGCGAATCAGTCGAGGCGATTCTCGCGAAATTGTCCGCGGGCGGTCCATACACCGGCGCGATTCTACCAGGTGAAGAGGTGGAACTGCTCGGTTACGGACAAATGATCGTCGAGCGGCTGCCGGAAGCCGGTTTTGTGCCGGAAGTCGGGCAGGGTGTGACCGCGATCGTCGCGCGTATTCAGGACCGGGCCAACGAACGGTTGCTGCGTTCGCTCAACGACGAAGCCTCCGCGTTGATGGTGCGCGCCGAACGGGCGTTTCTGCGTGAATTGGAGGGCGATCAACCGCTGGCGTTGGGCGCGTGGGCCCGGCCGGCGGGCGAGGATATGGTCATCGAGGGTGTGTTGGCGGCCAACGACGGGCACACGCTGTACCGCATGCGGCAGCAGGGGCGCAAAGCCGATCCGGAGACGGTGGGGGTGGAGTTGGCCAACCAATTCGTGCAACGCGGAACGCGCGTGTTGGCGCAAGAGGCTATGCAGGCGAATAATCGATACAATTGAGCGTAAATATTAGTTATTCAATATAAAAAATTTATAGAAGGTTCTTGGCCCGCATCTGATCGGCCACATCTTTGATCGCCGAAGTCAGATCCTTTTCCACCAGGGATCGATGCAGGTGATAATTCACGCCGATGTTCACGGCGCGCGTCTTGCGCTCTTCGTCTTCTTGATCGACGATCAGGAGCAAACCGATATCCGGTTGCAGCATATGCAGTTGTTCGGCGGCGGACAAACCGTCCAAAGAGTGCAGATTTTCAGCGAAAATCGCGATGTCCGGGCGCGTGGTTTGCACCAGGCGCAAAGCCTCGTGTCCATCATCGGATTCGCCAACCACTTCAATCAGGACGCCGTTGTTTCTTAACAAAGTCGATTTTGTCATCTCGACTTTATCGGCGACAAGGACTCGAATAATACTCACTGTCTTAGCTCCAAATTCATGCTTTTAGTAACGTTTCTCCATAAGGCCGGCTGGGCTGACACCCATATCCCGATTGCCATAACCATATATCGACAGGTTGGCATTCAAGCGATACTACTTTTCACGACATAATTTCGGGGGCTTTTCATTTCGGGAGATTATGTGTATATACACAAAAGAAGGAGAGGAAAATGAGTCCGCGTCCCCGCAAACCCCGCCGTTGCCGGCATCAGGTCGATGGCCGCGTGTTCAAGCCGCAGGGGATTCCCATCCCCGAGTTGCGGCAGATCCCGCTGGCGCCCGACGAGCTCGAAGCGTTGCAACTGTGCGACGGCGAAGGTCTTTCGCAGGAAGAGGCCGGCGCACGCATGGGGGTCAGTCGGGGCACGGTGCAGCGGACGGTCAAGGCGGCCCGGCGCAAGATCGTCGAGGCGTTGACCGCCGGCGACGCGGCGCTGGTGTTGTGCGACGACGTGGCGGAGGAATCGTGAAAGAGCAGGCCTACAAAGCGATTCTCGATTCCATCGCCGACGGCGTGTTCACCGTCGACGACCAATGGCGCATCACCTCGTGGAACGCGGCGGCCGAGCAGATCACCGGCTATTCGCGCGAGGAGGCGCTGGGCCGGCACTGCTACGAGGTGTTTCGCACGAACGTCTGCCAGACCGACTGCGTGCTGCGCAAAACGCTGACCTCCGGCAAGGCGCTGGTCAATCTGGCGCTCAATATCCTGGATCGCGACGGCAACGAAAAACCGATCAGCGTCAGCACCGCCGCGCTGACCGACGAGGACGGGCGAATCATCGGCGGGGCGGAAACGTTCCGCGATCTCTCGACGATCGAGGCGCTGCGGCGGCAGTTGTTGCGCGAGTACAGCTTCGCGGACATCATCAGCAAGAATCATCGGATCCAAGGCATTTTCGAGATTCTGCCGGACATCGCCGAGTCGGATTCGACGGTGCTGATCACCGGACCGTCGGGCACGGGCAAGGAGCTGTTCGCGCGGGCGTTGCACCGGTTGTCGCCGCGCGCCGACGAGCCCTTCGTTACCGTCAACTGCGCGGCGCTGCCCGATACGCTGCTGGAAAGCGAGCTGTTCGGCTATGTGCGCGGGGCGTTTACTGACGCGCGGCGCGACAAGCCCGGGCGCTTCACGTTGGCGCAGGGCGGCACGCTGTTTCTGGACGAGATCGGCGAAATTTCGCCCGCCGTGCAGGTCAAGCTGCTGCGGGTGCTGCAGGAAAAGACCTTCGAGCCGCTGGGGTCGAACACGACCGTGCGCGCCGACGTGCGCATCCTGGCGGCGACCAACAAACGCCTGGCCGAGCTGGTCGAGCAGGGCAAGTTCCGCGACGACCTGTTCTATCGCCTGAACGTCATCCAGATCGACCTGCCGACGCTGGCCGAACGTCGCGAGGACATTCCGCTGCTGATCGAGCATTTCATCGGGCGCTTCAATGCAGAAAAGGGGAAGGAAATCGGCGATTTGACGCCCGATGCGCTGGAGGCGCTGCTGGCCTACGACTGGCCGGGGAATATCCGCGAGTTGGAAAACGCGATCGAGCATGCTTTCGTGCTATGCAAGGGCGCGACGATCGATCTGGCGCATCTGCCGCGGCAGATCGTCGGCGAGCGGCGGGCGTCGGGACGGCCGGCAAGGCGTTTTTCCTCGCTGGCCGAAGCCGAAGCGGCGGCGATCCGTCAGGCGCTGGCCGCGCACGGCGGCAACCGGGTGAGGACCGCCGCGGCGCTGGGCATGCACAAAACGACGTTGCTGCGCAAAATGAAAAAGTTGAGTGTAACCTATCCTTGATTAAGGTGCGTATTTGCTACCATGATTTTTTCATAGGTAGCAATGTTGCTACCATCGGCATTTGCTGAGCACGTTAATTCTCGCATGATATCATATAGATATAAATCATTTGCCAAGTTGGCATTCTTTTCGCTTAAATAAAGGCTCGGAGGTAACGAGAATGCGCATCGCCATCGCGACGTTCCAAACGCAAATTTCGCCCCGCTTCGATTGCGCCAACACCGTTTGGCTGGTCGATCTGGAGGGGGAAAACGAAGTCGCGCGCACGGAGCTTTCGCTGATGCAAACCCCGCCGCCGGCCCGGGCCGCTTTGCTGCGGTCGCACGGCGTGGCCGTGTTGCTGTGCGGCGGCGTACGTCGCTGCGACTACTTCGACCTGCTCGATCAGGGCATCGAGGTGATCGCCGGCTTGATGGGCGAGGCGCAGGATATGCTAACCGCTTATCGGCAAGGGCGCCTGAATCCGGAACCTCGCTGGGAACCGGGGCGTCGTTTCGGCTGCAATGCGCGGCGGGGACGGCATGCGCACGGCGCGCCGCGCGGTCGCGGGCCGATGGGCAATCGCTAAACAAAAAGGGAGAAACGAAATGCCGAATCAAGATGGAACCGGACCTCGCGGCCAGGGCGCCGGCACCGGACGCGGAATGGGACGTTGCGGCGGCGGACGCGGCCAGGGGCAGGGACGAGGAATGGGACAAGGACAAGGACAGGGACAGGGACGAGGACAAGGCCGGGGCGCCGGTCAGGGGCGCGGCCAGGGAAGCGGTCGCGGCCAGGGCCGGTCCGGTCGCTAACGGAAAGGAGGCAATAAAATGCCGGGATTTGATGGCGCCGGACCGCAAGGATATGGTCCGATGACCGGGCGCGGCCTGGGGCGGTGCAATCCGCAATACGGGCGCGGGTACGGTTATGGACGCGGCTTCGGGCGTGGTATGGGTCGCGGCTTCGGGCGCGGCATGGGACGCGGTTTTCGCGGCGGCTTCGGCTGGGGGTATGACGGTGCGTATGCGCCGCCGGCCTATTCGCCCGCTCAGGAGATGGCCGATCTGAAGGCCGAGGCGCAGATGCTGCAAACGACGCTGGCGCAAATCAACGAACGCATCGCCGCGTTGGAAGCCAACAAAGAATAAACGATGCACAAACCGGTGCGCGGGGCTCCGGCGACGGAGTCGCGCGTCGCCGTTAAGAAAGCGGATGATAAATGATTGTCTCGATCGCCTCGGGCAAGGGCGGCACGGGAAAAACGACGGTGGCGATCAACCTGCTGCGCGTGGCGCCGGGGGAGGCGGTGTATGCCGATTGCGACGTCGAGGAGCCCAACGGACGCCTGTTTTTGCGGCCGGAGATCGCCGGCGAATATACCTGCACGGTGCCGCTGCCGGTGGTGGATTACACCAAGTGCACCTTTTGCGGCCGCTGCCGCGAAGCCTGTCGCTTCAACGCGATCGCGGTGCTGCCTAAATCGGTGATGATTTTCCAGGAGTTGTGTCACGGCTGCGGCGCGTGCGTGATGGCCTGCCCCGAGCGGGCGATCAGCGAGCGCGAACGGCCGATCGGCAAGGTGTCGCACGGCACGAGCGGCAACGCGGGGTTCGTCGAAGGGCTCCTGAACGTGGGCGAGGCGATGAGCCCGCCGGTGATCCGTCAGGTGCGCAGGCACGTGGGCCGCGACGGCCTGGTGCTGATCGACGCGCCGCCGGGAACCTCGTGCCCGGTCATCGCCGCGGTCAACAACACCGATTTTTGTCTGCTGGTCACCGAGCCCACGCCCTTCGGCCTGCACGACCTGAAGCTGGCGGTGGCGATGGTGCGCGCGCTGGGGCTGCCGCACGCGGTGGCGATCAACCGCGCGGGCCTGGGCGACCGGGGGGTGCACGATTACTGCGCGGCCGAGGGCATCGAGATTCTGGCGGAGATTCCCAACGACCGGCGCATCGCGGAGGCTTACGCGCACGGGCGCACGGCGGTCGAGGAGCTGCCGGAGTTGCGTCCGTTGTTCGAAAAGTTACTGCGCGCGATCGGCGAACGCATCGCGGCGCGGGGGGCGGCATGAACGACTGGAAGAACCTCTATCGGCCCCGGTCGCAGCAGGAGGATTACACGCCCGCGACGATCGATCATTTCATGAATCCGCGTCAGGTGGGGCACATCGACGACGACGACGGCTGCGGCCGCCTGGGCGATCCGGGTTGCGGCGACACGTTGGAAATTACGTTGCGGATCGACGAGCAGGAGCGCATCGCGGACATCCGTTTTTTGATCGCCGGGTGTCCGGCGGCGGTGGCCACCGGTTCGATCACCGCCGTGCTGGCGCTGGGGAAAACGGTGCGCGCGGCGTTCGCGCTGATCGAGGCCGACGTGCTGCGTGGGTTGGGCGGCCTGCCGCCGGAGAAGGTGCATTGTTCGCTGCTGTCGATCGGCGCGTTGCGCGCGGCGCTCAGCGACTATTGCCTGCGGCAGTATTTGTTGCGCACCGGACGGGTGCAGTCGGCGGCGGAATATCGCGACAAGCGCGACGGCGGCGAATTGTCGTTCACCCACGACGAGCTGGCGACGGCGGTGGCCGGATACGCGCCGGATGGAGAGTAGCATGAAACAACTGGCGATCGTCAGCGGCAAGGGCGGCACGGGCAAGACGACGCTCACCGCGGCGTTTGCGGCGTTGGCCGACAACGCCGTGATGGCCGATTGCGACGTGGACGCGGCCGACTTACATTTGATTCTCGCGCCGGAGATCGGCGAACGACATTCGTTTGCCGGCGGTCTGACGGCGACGATCGATTCGGAGGCGTGCGTGATTTGCGGGCAATGCCGCGAAATGTGCCGTTTCGACGCGATCGACGAAACGTTCACGGTGGACGCGGCGGCCTGTGAAGGGTGCGGCGTGTGTTATGATGTCTGTCCGGCCGGGGCGGTGACGCTGACGAACGAGGTGGCGGGTGAATGGTACGTGTCGTCCACCCGCTTTGGGCCGATGGTGCATGCGGCGCTGAACGTGGCGCAGGAAAATTCCGGCAAGCTGGTGGCGCAGGTGCGCCAACGCGCGCGGGAGATCGCCGAGGCCGACGGGCGCGAGTTGATCATCATCGACGGCTCGCCGGGCATCGGCTGTCCGGTCATTTCTTCGCTGACCGGGGTGGACGCGGTGCTGGTGTGCACCGAGCCCACGCTGTCGGGGCAACACGACCTGGAACGCGTGCTGGAGCTGGCCGCGCATTTCGACGTGCCGGCGCTGGTGTGCGTGAACAAGGCCGATCTCGCGCCGGACATGACCGAGGCGATCGTCGCGCATAGCGAGGAAAAGGGCGCGCGGTTCGTCGGGACGATCCCCTATGACGAAACGGTGGTCGCCGCGATGATCGCCGCGCGGGCGCTCAGCGAGCACGAACCGAGCCCGGCGCGCGAGGCGGTCGAGGAGATCTGGCGGACGGTCCGGCAAATTTTAAATGGAGAAGCATGATGCCGTTGTTTGAATTTGTCTGCACCAAGTGCGATTTTCGTTTCGAGGTGTTGATGCGGCGCGACGATCCGTTTCCGCCCTGTACGATGTGCGGCGGGCCCACGCGCAAACTGATCAGCGCGCACGGGGGCATCGTAATGAAGGAAGGCGGCGGGCATACGCACAGCGGCAGTTGCTGCGGGCAGAACCGGCAATGCGACAGCCCGAAACGTTGTTGCGAACATTGACAAGGAGGACGTAATGAAAGTGGCGGTCAGTTGCATCGGCGACAATCTGGACGCGGCGGTCGATCCGCGTTTCGGTCGGGCGCAGGGATTTCTCATTGTGGACACCGACACCGCGGCGTTGCAGTACGTGCCCAACGCCCAAAACCTGCAGGCGGTGCAGGGCGCGGGCATTCAAGCCGCGCAAAACGTACTGAACGCGGGCATCGAGGTCTTAATCACCGGAAATATCGGCCCCAAGGCCTTTCGGGTCTTGCAAGAGGCGGGGGTCAGAGTATATACAGGCGCATCCGGCTCGGTTCGCCAAGCCCTGGAAGCGCTGCAGGATAACCAGCTACTCGAGACATCCCAGGCCACCAAGCCGGGCCACTGGATGTAAGCAGAGACAGGAGAGTTCGATGGCACATCAGCACAACCACATGTCCCAACAGGAGCAGATGCAAAAGCAGGACGAGCGGATCAACGCCGCGCTGGGGAAGGTCAAACACAAGCTGCTGGTCATGAGCGGCAAGGGCGGCGTGGGCAAGTCGAGCGTGGCGGTCAACCTGGCCGTGGCGCTGGCCAACGCCGGGCATAAGGTCGGTCTGATGGACGTGGACCTGCACGGCCCGACGGTGCCCCTGTTGCTGGGCCTGGTCGGTCGTCTGCCCGAGTCGGACGGCGAAATGATGATCCCCATTCCCTACGATGAGCGGTTGACGGTCGTGTCGATGGGCAACCTGCTGGATGACAACGACCGCGCGATCATCTGGCGCGGCCCGCTGAAAATCGGCGCGATCCGCCAGTTCATCTCCGACGTGAATTGGGGCGAGCTGGATTTCCTGGTCATCGACTCGCCGCCGGGAACGGGCGACGAACCGCTAACCGTGGCGCAGACCATTCCGGGCGCGCAGGCGATCATCGTGACCACGCCGCAGGAAGTGAGTCTGGCCGACGTGCGCAAGTCGATCAACTTCTGCAAGCAGGTCGGCATGCCGATCCTGGGCCTGATCGAAAACATGGCCGGTTACATCTGCCCGCATTGTGGTCACGCCGAGGCGCTGTTCGGCGCGGGCAACCTGGACCGCACGACGCTCAAGACCGGCGTGCAGGCGCTGGGCAGCGTGCCGTTCGATCCGAAAATCGTTCTGACCGGCGACAAGGGCGAGCCGTTCCTGGCCGAAAACGCCGACACCCCGGCGGGGCAGTCGTTCGCGAAGATCGTCAAGGCCATCGTCGGCCTGCTGCCGGAAAAACCGGCCGCCGCGCCGAAGAAGGAAGAGCCGGCCGCCGCGGCGCCGCAAGCGGCCATCGGCGGCGATCACCTGGTCGCCGTGCCCACCGCCGAGGGTAAGCTGTGCATGCACTTCGGCCACTGCCAGATCATGACGCTGGTCCAGGTGAAGGACGGCAAGATCGTCGACAAGCAGGAACTCACGCCGCCTGAACACGAGCCGGGCGTGCTGCCCGCGTGGCTGGCTGAGAAGGGCGCGACGCTGATTCTCGCCGGCGGCATGGGCTCGCGCGCGCAGGGGCTGTTTGCCGATAACGGCATTCAAGTCGTGGTCGGCTCGCCGGCCATCGCGCCGGAAGAGGCGGTGCAGTTGTGGCTGAGCGGCAAGCTGGTCACCGGGGCCAACGTTTGCGATCATTGATGTAGAAGCGAAAAAATTCGGGCCGGAGGCTCACGCGGAGTCCTCCGGCCTTTCGTTTTTAATTATGGGACGAACGGCTGACCGATGAAATTATCGTAATAGGCGTCGCCGCCGTAGCCGGCTTCGGGCGGATCGGCGATGATCAGCGCGGCCAGCGGCATGCCGTCGCCGATGGCGAAGCCCAGGTCGTTGCAGAACGGATCTTCCACGCCGTCGAACAGCACCGTATATTGCGCGTTCGCCCAGTCGATCACGAGCGTAATTTCGTTCCATTCGCCCGGATCGTACAAATCGCAACCCACGGCCTGAACGAAACCGCCCATGCTGGCGTGCAAGGTGTCGTCCGTGGGATCGAGCTCGATGCCGAATTCCGGATAGAGGTGCAGGCCGTTTTTCTGGTAGAGGGTCAGGGAAGTGTAGGTCGACAGCAAGGCCTTGAGATCGAATTGCACCGTGTAATCTTCCATGATCGAATAGAAGAAATACTTGAGAACGATCTGATCGTTGATCGCCGAGCCGGCGCCCACGTGCAGGGCCTGGCCTTCCGCCTTGTCGGTTAGGGCGATGATTTCGGCCAGCGAGGCGCCGCTTTGTTCGAGAATGACCCAGTTCGGATCGTTCAACGGGCCGAGCGAATGATCTTCGAAATCCTCTTCGAACCCGACTGTGGTGTCGTCGTCGCCGGTATCGTCGTCGGCGGTGTCGTCGTCGCCGGTATCGTCGTCGGCGGTGTCGTCGTCGTCGTCGTCATCGTCATCATCGGCTTCATCGTCGTCATCGTCGTCATCGTCGTCGAAAAAATCGTCGTCATCGTCGCCATCGTCATCGGCGTCCAGATCGTCGTCGTCACCGCCGTCTTCGTCGCAGGCCGTCACGAGGGCCATGGATAAAACGATCGGCAGAATAATCAGCAATGCTTTGGATATAGTGTTCATCCCGCACCTCCAAATTATGATCATAGACAAAATATTCATGAATGAGACGGCAAAAAATATACCAAAATTTGAAAAAATCGAATTATCGGGCAACGGTTATAAATCATACGGTTTATTCAACTTATCAGGCGGTTACGCAGCCCCGGTTGTGAAGCGACAAACAATAAAAATCTGATTCGTGTTAACAAATTTTCGTGGCCGATTTTCAGCGGTTGGCCCGAAAATCGGGCGGGATTTCTCTAAAAATCGTCCTGGATATAAGGCCGACACAGCTTTTAATACTTCTTTATATTCCATCGTTTAATGGGGAAATGCACAATTTTGGTGCACATTCCATAAACCATTCAAAATCATTGGCATAAACCTTGCCCTTTTCCAGAGCCGAAGGATGGAAAGAGGCAGGAGGCAAAGAAACCCATGGCTGCCGCAGCGGAAAAAAAACAGCTCCAAGGATTTCTCGATACTCTCCGTCTGCGACAGATCCTGTTCGAGACCATCAGTTCTTTGCCGATCGCCGAACGGAAAGTGCTGGTAGAAGAACTCAGACTTTGTATTTTGGGCGAGCGCCGACCTGGGATTTCCCATCACTTAGGCGCCTTGGCGGAAGCCTGGGCGGTCTATTTCGAAGCATTACCCAACCCTGACAGAATGTGGCTGATCGATAATCTCATGAAGGATGACCTTCCCGCCCAGTAGGCGCTCGCCCGACACTTTTTCCGGCGCATGGAGCGCTTCGTTTCGTGACCGACAAGCCGCTTGAAGATTTCCCGCTATTTTTTCCACAAACCGGTGGGATCGTCGTCGCCTTCGGGCAGGTCGATCGGCTCGACCGGTCCGCGTTCGTCGGTCGGCAATTCCGGCTCGGCGATGAGCGCTCCCTCGGGCGTGACCGCCGCGGGCGCGGGGAAGAAGCGGCGCTTCGCCCAATCGCCGACGAAGAGCGCATCGTCGATCAGGTACGTGCCGCCCAGGTAGAGGAAATAGGTCAGGAAGAAATGCGTGGGCACCATGTAATAGGAATAGGGATCGCGCTCGACGAAGCGGAACGTGTAGAAAAACACGATCGAGGCGAGCAGGATGACGTCGCCGTACAGGTTGCGGTAGGGCGTTTTCTCGTCCTGCCTGAGCAGGAACATCATCCCCAAGAGCGCCCAGTAATATCGTGAGAGCACCTGCAAGGGAAAGATGAAGAAAAATCCCAGCAGCAGCGCGTCGTCGTAATTGCGCCGCCAGAGCATGAGCAGGAACATCGCGAACATCATCAGTTGCATCGCGCGGTAGGTGGTTTTCTGCCGGTTGAAGGCCGGATAGCGCGGGTCTTTGGCGATCTTGGGCGTACGCAGATCGTCGATGAACATATGTTTGAGGCCCATGCGCTTGGGGCCGACGTAGTGCTTGGCGGCGTGCTGTTTGATGTTCGTGTAAAACTGTTTCCAGGCGCCGAAGCCGTGGCGGTTGAGCATGCCCAGGCTGAAAAACAGCGCGCAGCAGACAGTGAAGATCACGAACATCGCAAAGAGCTTGCGGTCCATCTGTTTGGTGCGGATCCACTGCACCAGCCATTTGAGGCCCGGACCCAGCAGCAGCACGCCGGGGAAAATGCGCGTCATCGCCGCGAAGGCGAAAAACGGCGCGGCGAAGTAATACTTCTTTTTGTGGAACAACGCGAAGCCGGTCATCGTGGCGCAGAACCAGTCGTAGCGCAGGTAGCCGGCCACGGTGTAATTTTCGTTGCCGTAGTAGGTCAGGAAGAAGAAGGCCGAGACGATGCCCCAGCGCGGGCCGAAGGCCCAGCCGACAACCACGAAGGTCGCCAGCAACAGGAGCATGTCGAGCGAAAGCACGAAGGTGCGCGGCCCGTCGCGATCGAACGGGAACAGGTCGGCCAGCGCGCCGCCGAAGGTCGACCAGAACGGCGTGCCGTTATAGCCGTGATCGCGCATCATCTCTTTCCAGTAGCGACGGTTGATGTGCTTGGCGACGACCCGCATCTCGCGCTTGAACTTGTTCCAGCGCTTTTTCTTGAAATCGTTGCGCCCCTCGACCTGCGCGGTGATTTCGGCGCGCGGCTTGACGCGGTAATCGAACAGGTCGGTGCCGACGGTCACGTAGTCGATCTTGAACGCGCCTTCGTCGGCGGCTTTAAAGGTGTAGGCGTACTGGTAGAAGTAGCCCATTTCATCGAAGTACTTCGCGCCGAAGTAGTAGTGATAGACGTTCCAGAACTGCACATACTTGCCGTCGAGAAACTGGCGGAACGTTTGGTAACTTTCGGTGTGGAAGGCCGAGACCGTCAGCAGCGCCAGGAGAATCGTGACCGCCCACTGCGCGACCTTTTTGCGCCGGGGGATCAGCCGTCCGGCGGCCAGCAACACGATGGCGAAGATCGCCGCGCCGACCTTTTTCGTGTTGCGCGGAACCGTGCGGCCCTCCACGTACTCGTCGAGCGGATACTGCACAGCCTTGCCGATCGCATCGGTGGTGTACTTGAATGAGCGCAGGTGACGGTATTGCAGGTGCAGCGGCCAGGCCAGCGCGGCGATGAACAGCGCCGAGGAAACGAGGAAGATCACCCACCAATGCCAGCGCGGGCGCGGCGGCTCGACCGGTCCGGCCGATTCGGTTTCCGGAGCGGCTTGGTTGATGTCGGCGCGTTCTTCTTCCATCGCTTACAGAATATCTTCTATTAAAATTACAGTAACAACAATCGAGAACGCAGTCTAGCATATCGCCCCGGGGCATCGTCAAGGGACGGAGAGGATCGCCGGGCTCATTTTCCGACTTCCGAATTGGGTTCGCCCTCATCCCCAAAAATGCGGGGACGCGAAGGAATCGAGTCCCCGATTTTTTCTTAGCCTCGCCCGACGCTCACGGGTCGGGCTACCCTCTGTCGCCCCGGTGGGGTTGTTTGTCGCCTGTTGGCGCATGCCTCGACAGCCCTGGAAATTGAGGACCCGCCCGGGCCCGCCAAGCCCCGTAGGGGCGCAGGTCGGTAGCGAAGGGCGAAGCCCTGGAAATTGCGGCCCATCCGGACCATCCAACCCCTGACAAGGGGTGAAGGAACGTCACTTCGTTTGCAGGTAGCGGTCGACGCCCGCGGCGGCGCGGCGGCCGCTGTCGATGGCGCGCACGACCAGCGAAGCGCCCATGACGGCGTCGCCGGCGGCGAACACGCCGGGCGCGGAGGTCATCATGTTTTCGTCGACCGCAAGGCTGCCGTCGGCGCTCAGGCGCAATTGCAGCGCGTCGATCAGCGGGCCGTGCGTGCAATGCATGAAGCCCATGGCGATCAGCACGAGGTCGGCCGGCAGAGTGAAGGTCGAGCCGGACTGCTCGCGGAAGCTGCGTCGGCCGGTGGCCGGATCGGTCTCCCAGGCGACCTTGGCGCAACGCAGGCCGGACACACGCCCGTCGGTGGCGATGATCTCGTTGGTCGTCACCGCCCACAGCCGCTCGCACCCCTCCTGCTGCGACGACGAGGTGCGCAGGATGTTGGGCCAGGTCGGCCACGGGTTGTCCGCCGCGCGCTCGGCGGGCGGACGCGGCAGAATTTCGAGCTGCGTGACCGACGCGGCACCCTGCCGGTTGGAAAAGCCGATGCAGTCCGAGCCGGTGTCGCCGCCGCCGATGACCACCACGTTTTTGTCGCGCGCCGAAAGGGGAGCGGCGAGCGCGCTCAGGCCGGCGACGCGGCGATTCTGGCCGACAAGAAATTCGAGCGCGAAGTGCACGCCGGCGGCGTCGCGGCCGGGGACGGCCAGATCGCGCGGCACGCGGGCGCCGTGGGCCAGGACGATCACGTCGAAGCTGCGCTGCAAATACTTGGTGGACAGATCGATGCCGACCTCGACTTCGGTTTCGAAGATCACGCCCTCGGCGCGCAACTGCTTGAGGCGACGTTCCAGCACGTCTTTGTCGAGCTTGGAATCGGGGATGCCGTAACGCAGCAAGCCGCCGATGCGATCATCCTTTTCGAAGACGGTCACCTCGTGCCCGCGGCGGGCCAGTTGCTGCGCGGCGGCCAGGCCGGCCGGGCCGGAACCGACGATCGCCACGTGTTTGCCGGTGCGAAACGACGGCGGCTCGGGGACGATCCACCCTTCGCGGAAGCCGCGTTCGACGATCTGCAATTCGAGGTGGCAGATGGCGACGCCCGGATCGTTGATCGCTACGGTGCAGGCCGTCTCGCAGGGCGCGGGGCAGATGCGGCCGGTGATTTCCGGGAAGTTGTTGGTGTCGTGCAGCAGGTCCAGCGCCTCGGCCCACCGGTCGAGGTAGACCATCTCGTTCCATTCGGGGATGCGGTTGTGCAACGGGCAGCCGTGGCCGTGGCAGAAGGGGATGCCGCAATCCATGCAACGCGCCGCCTGGCGCTTGATCTGTTCGGGCGACAGCGGCTGTTCGAATTCGCGATCGTCGCCGAGCCGCTCGGCCACCGGACGTTTCGTCGGATTCTCACGTTTGATTTCCAGGAAGGCTTTCGACTTAATCATCGAACACCTCCTCGGAGGCCGACAGGCTGTCTTCGCGGTATTCCTCCTCGATGCGCATGCGCTCCAGGGCTTTGCGGTAATCGATCGGAATCACTTTGACGAACAAGGGCAAGTGCACCTCCCAGTTGTCGAGCATCGTTTTCGCGCGCGGGCTGGCGGTGTGGCGGAAATGATCTTCGATCATCATGCGCAACAGGGCGACGTCGTCCTCGCGCCGAACCGTTTCGAGCTCGACCATGTCCAGGTTGCAGCGGGTGTCGAACAGTTGGTTTTCGTCGAAGACATAGGCGATGCCGCCGCTCATGCCCGCCGCGAAGTTGTAGCCGACCGCGCCGAGCACGACGACCACACCGCCGGTCATGTATTCGCAACCGTGCGCGCCCAGACCCTCGACCACGGCGCGCGCGCCGCTGTTGCGCACGGCGAAGCGCATGCCGGCCACGCCGCTGATGAACACCTCGCCGCCGGTCGCGCCGTAGAGCACGGTGTTGCCGACGATCGCGTTTTCGTGCGGTTCGAATTTCGCGTCGGGATGCGGCGCGAGCACGATGCGTCCGCCGGACATGCCCTTGCCGAGATAGTCGTTGGCGTCGCCGCGCACGGTGACGCACACGCCGGGGGCGAGGAACGCGCCCAGGCTCTGGCCCGCCGAGCCGGTCAGGCGGATGTCGATGGATTCGGGCGGCAGGCCGCCTTCGCCGAAGCGCTTGACGATTTCGCCGCTCAGGCGCGCGCCCACGGCGCGGTGCACGTTGCGCACGGGCAGGTCGATCAGCACCCGCTCGTCGCCTTCAAGCGCCGGCATGGCGCGCTCGAGCAGTTCGTCGTCGATGGGCGTTTGCACCGGCGCGACGGTCGGCCGGGCGCAGCGACGGGCGAGCGTTTTATCGGGCGATTGGTAGAGGATCGCCGCAAAGTCCAGTCCCTTGGCCTTCCAATGCTCGACGGCGTCCTGCATCTGCAGGCGGTCGACGCGGCCGACCATCTCCTCGATGGAGCGGAAACCCAGCTCGGCCATGATCTCGCGCATCTGCTCGGCCATGAACAGCAGGAAGCGCTGCACGTGCTCGGGTTTGCCGGCGAAGCGTGCGCGTAACTTCGGGTCCTGCGTGGCGATGCCGACCGGGCAGGAATCCTTGTGGCACTTGCGCATCAGCACGCAGCCCATGCTGACCAGCGCGGTCGTGCCGAAGCCGAATTCCTCGGCGCCCATCAGCGCGGCGACGACCAGATCGCGGCCGGTCTTGAGCTGTCCGTCGACCTGCAGGCGGATGCGGTCGCGCAGCATGTTCTGCGACAGCGCCTGTTGCGTTTCGGCCAGCCCCAACTCCCAGGGCGTGCCCGCGTGCATGATCGAAGTCAGCGGCGACGCGCCCGTGCCGCCGTCGGAGCCGGAAATCAGCACCACGTCGGCCAGCGCCTTGGCCACGCCCGCCGCGACGGTGCCCACGCCGACCTCCGACACCAGCTTGACCGAAACGCGCGCCCGCGGGTTGACCGCCTTGAGGTCGTAAATGAGCTGCGCGAGATCCTCGATCGAATAGATGTCGTGGTGCGGCGGCGGCGAAATGAGCGTGACGCCCTTGGTCGTGTGGCGCACCCGCGCGATGTCGGCGCTGACCTTGTGCCCGGGCAACTGCCCGCCTTCGCCGGGCTTGGCGCCCTGGGCGATTTTGATCTGCAACTCCTCGGCGTTGATCAGGTAGTGCGTGGTTACGCCGAAGCGGCCGGAGGCGACCTGCTTGATCGCCGAGCGCTTGCTGTCGCCGTCGGGCAGCGGCGTAAAGCGCACCGGATCCTCGCCGCCTTCGCCGGAGTTGCTCTTGCCGCCCAGGCGATTCATCGCCACGGCGATGGTCTCGTGCGCCTCGCGGCTGATCGATCCGTAGGACATCGCCGCGGTGACGAATCGCTTGACGATCGAACTCGCCGGTTCGACTTCGTCCAACGGCACGCTTTGGCCCGGCGTGAACTGGAAGAGGCTGCGCAGCGTGGCGCGGTTTTTCGCCTGATCGTCGATCAGCCGCGCGTATTGCTTGAAGACCTCGTAGTCGCCGGTGCGCACGGCGTGCTGCAGTTTGTAGATCGACTCGGGCGTCCACAGGTGATGCTCGCCGCCGATGCGGTAGTAATACGCGCCGCCGATGTCCAACAGCTTGGGCGGCGATCCCTGCGCTGGAAACGCGCGGCGGTGGCGGGTCAGCGTTTCCGCGGCGATTTGCTCCAGGCCGATGCCGCCGACGCGCGAGGGCGTGCCGCTGAAGTAGCGTCGCACCACGTCGTCGGCCAGGCCCACCGCTTCGAAAATCTGCGCGCCCAGGTACGAGCGCAACGTGGAGATGCCCATGCGGCTGAAGGTTTTAAGCAGACCTTTTTTGATCGCGATGACGTAATGGTCCAGCGCGTGCGGCACTTCCAGATCGCGGTCCAGTTGCTTGTTGAGGCACAGCGAGGTGACCGTGCCCAGCGCGCCGTAGGGGCACACGGCCGACGCGCCGTAGCCGATCAGCAGCGCGAAATGCGCGACCTCGCGGGCCTCGGCGGTCTCGGCGATCAGGCCGATGCGGTTGCGCAGGCCGCGCCGAATTAAATGATGGTGCAGCCCGGCCACAGCCAACAATATTGGAATCGGCGCGTGCTTTTCGTCCATGTTCCAGTCGGTGAGCACCAGCAGCTTGTGGCCCTCTTCGATGGCCTTTTCCGCGCGCTTGCCCAGTTGATCCATCGCGGCGGCGAGCCCGGCCGGGCCCTGCGCGACCTCGAACAACGCGTCCAGATCGCCGACGAGCAGGTCGGGCAATTTGGACATGCGCAGGTGCGCCAGATCGGCGGGCGTGAGCAGCGGATGATACAGCTTCAGGCAGCGGCAATGATCGGCTGTTTCCTCGAACAGGCTGCCGCTCTGACCGACCCAGCCCATCAGCGACATGACCAACTCTTCGCGCAACGGATCGATCGGCGGATTGGTCACCTGCGCGAACAGTTGCTTGAAGTAGGAAAACAACAATTGCGGGCGATCGGCGAACACGGCCAGCGCGGCGTCGTTGCCCATCGAGCCGATCGGCTCCTGCCC